>DATARE010000050.1:0-21576 GCA_036264295.1 Micropepsaceae bacterium
GGTTGCGCTTCTATCCGGGCAGCAATCGGCCCGCTCGGAAGACCAATCAGGCACCGCTGCCCGCCGGGCTGGAGGTGCAGTTGATGGCGACATGCGTGTTGGATGAAGCGCGAGTGCCGGTGGAAATTCCGGGGCTGTCGCACAAAGATCCGCTGCCGATGGGCGCAAAGATGGGACACATGGTGTTCTCGTCGGTGCTCGCGCCGGAAGATCCCGCCGATGGGAAATTGGTACAGGGCGCACTGCCGCAGATCGACCGCGTCTTCGAAAACATGAAGTTGTTCATGCAAAGCGCCGGCGGTTCGGATGCGAACATCAATCATGCCTGGGTATTCATGAAAGACTTTACGTTCCAACCTCCCATGGTGGATCGCTGGGTGAAGGACTATCCCGATTTCGGCAATCGGCCGGCCCGGAAGACGCTTCCTTACGATTTGGCCGGCGACACGCAAATTCAGGTCCAGGTCACGGGGCGGCTTGGCGCCGGCCGCAAAAATTATGAAGTGCCCGGCGTGGGCCATGACGATCCTATTCCGATGGGATCAAGTATTGGTCCCTTGCTGCAATCCTCGGGCATGTTCGGAATCGATCCTGCAACGGGCAAGCGCGTGGAGGGACTGGAAGCGCAATTGACGCATGCGCTGAACAATATCCGTGCTTTGTTGGCACAGGCGGCAATGACGCCCGATATGGTCAGTCATCTCACGGTGATGCTGCAGGATTACGCCGATGCGCCACGGGTGGTTGAGGCCTTAGGCGCGCTTTTTCCCCATCCCGATTCGGCTCCGGCGCTGAAAATCATCACCTATCGCATGCCGGCGCATTGGCGGGTTCAGTTTCACGTCACTGCGTTAGGGGGCTGAAGCGCCCACGCTCTTGTGATAAGGTTGTAGCGCTGAGGATTTTGCTATGATCCGGATATCGCCTTCGATTGCTCTGATGGGCGCCTGTTTGATAGCGGGCTTGGCTTTTGCCCAAGTGCCAGCGCCCCGCGTGCATATCGCCACAACCAAGCAGCTCGCGACGCCGTTGCCTTTTCCTTACGACGAAGCGGCAAATGCCGATGATGCGGTCGATGCCGCCTTTGCGCGTGCCAAAGCGGCCGGCAAGCGCGTTGTGATCGATATGGGTGGCAATTGGTGTCCGGACTGCCGGATTCTTGCCGGTGTAATGGCGTTGCCCGAAGTGAAGCCGTTCCTGGACTCCCATTTCGAGATCGTCAGCGTCGATGTCGGACGCTTCAACAGGAATCTGCAAATCCCCGCCCGGTTTCATGTCACCAAGCTTGCTGGCGTGCCTTGGCTCGTCATCGCCGATACGGATGGTACGGTGCTGGCGAGTTCCTACGAAGTCACGGACGAACATCACACCACGCCGCAGGCAATGGTGGATTGGCTCGCCCGCTGGGCGAAATAAGCAATTTTATCCGCTGGATGCGGGCGGAGCAGGTGCATTCAGCGTCCATGCCGCGATCTGCTCAATGGCTGCAGCGGTTGCTGAATCGAATGCCATCACGATGCTGTCGAGAGAATTCGCGGAAGCCTGAGCTTGTTGCATGACGGCAAGGCTGCTGACGATCTGGCGCTGCGGCATGCTGGTGAGCTTGGCCTGAATGGAAACGACGATTCCGGGCGCGCCTTCAGGCGTTGCGTAGCGCGCCGCGAAATCGCGGATTTCCGTTTCCAGCAGATAATCGTTTTCCGATCCGGCGGTGTCGCGGTCTACCGCCACGATTCGGTTGCTTGCATCGAAAGTCTGGATCAGCAGCCGCTGCACCAGCAGCGGTACGCGGTCATTCCATGCCGCATTGGCAAAATAGTCCATGGTGGTAGGCGAGCGCGACAGCGCGATCCGCGCCGTGTCGAGGCTTGCTGGAGCATCGGGTGGGGCGACCGAAAGCCGCCATTGCACCGTTGCACCCATCGGTGGGTTGATTTGCGGCCGCAGGACATACAGCTGCGGCTGCATCGGCTGGGGAATGAGCTGGATCGAACCGCATCCGGATAGGAGACCGGCGCCGGCCAGAAAAACGATCTGCCGCCGGCTGAAGCCCGTATATGCCGGTTCACTCATTTCGGTGTGTATCCTTGCCGTTGGTCGCCAAAAAGAAGCTTGGTCGGTTGCTGTTCGAGATCGCTTGTCAAACGCGTCAAGCTGGCGACGAGAGCACGGGCTTGCGCCATAAGCTGCGTGAATTGCGCAGTGGCTTGTCCGTTGACCACCTTGTCCGCATCGTCGGAGAGCTTGCCAACCTTTTGCACGGTGGCGTTTGCGCTCTCCGATGTCATTTGCAAGGAGGCTGCAGCCGAGTCCAATGTCGCCAATGCCCGGTCCGCGCTGCCGATCGCGCGATCTGCGCTGTTCAATGTGCGGTTCAACGTGTCGACCGCTACCTTTATGTCCGCCAGCGTCTTATCGAGATCCTCGGCATGATCATCGACTAGCGACGTCGCAGAGCGCAAATTCTCTAATGTATCCTTCAAAGCCTTGCGATTTTCGTCATTCAGGAGATCGTTCACGCGGTCTCCCGTGATGCTCAATTTTGCCAACAGCTCCGGGCCGGCCTGCGCCAATTGCTGCAAAGTCGAAGGACGCGATGGGATAACGGGATATTCCTGGCCTGCTCCCGCAACGAGCACTGCCGACGTCGCCGTGCCGCCGGTTATCTCCACATAGGTGGCGCCCGTCAGTCCCTGGCTTTCAATCGAGGCCACGGAATCCACGTGCAGGCGGAGCGTGGGATCGATCTGCAATGTCACGATCACACGCTTAGGATCGGCTTGATCGAACGCCAGCTCGGTAACGTGGCCAACGTCGATGCCGTTGTATCGCACGACGGTTCCCTTGCCCAAGCCGGTCACGGCACCCGTGAAATAGGTGCGGTAATAGGTGTATTCCTCGCGATATTGGGAGCCTGCAACCCATAGCGCGGCGATGAAAAGGCCCGCGACACAGATGAGAACAAAAGCCCCCACCAACACGTAATTTGCGCGCGTTTCCATGAGCGGATCTCCTTAGGCCTGAGCACCGAGCGCGGCACGCCCGCGTGCGCCAGCAAAATATTCATGAATCCAGGGATGCGGATCATGCGCCAAAGTCTCGATAGTCCCGATTTTCAGGTTCTTATCGACCAGAACGGCGATTCGGTCGGTGGTGGCTTTCAGCGTGTCCAGATCGTGCGTCACCATGAACACAGTCAGACCGAGACTCTTTTGCAGATCGCGCAGCAGTTCATCGAACTGCGTTGCGGAAATCGGATCGAGGCCTGCGGTCGGTTCATCAAGGAACAGGAGCTCGGGATCCAGGGCCAGTGCGCGCGCAAGGCCAGCGCGTTTTTTCATGCCTCCCGAAAGTTCGGAGGGATATTTCTGTGCCGTATCCGCAGGCAATCCCACGAGTGCCAATTTCATCGCTGCAATCTCGTCCAACAGCTCCTGTGGCAAGCGAAGATATTCTCGCAACGGCACCTGGATGTTCTCTGCCACAGTCTGCGAGCTGAACAACGCGCCTTCCTGGAAAAGGACGCCCCAGCGCATTTGAAGGGCTCGCAACTCCCGCCCGTGAAGTTCGCCGATCTGCGCACCCAAAACGCAGATTTCGCCTTCGGCCGGCCGCTGAAGACCCACAATGGTGCGCAGCAGGACGGATTTTCCCGATCCCGATCCGCCCACCACGCCGAGAACCTCGCCGCGTTTGACGTCGAGATCGAGATGATCGTGGATGAGATTCCCTCCCAGCACATTGACCAGGTCACGGACGCGGATCACCACCTCCTCTTGTGAGGGCGGCGCGCGCTTCGGTTTGGTTCGCATCACCATCGTCAGATACCCAGCAACGAAAACAGGATCGAAAATGCGGCATCGAGTACGATGACAAGAAACACGGACTCGACGACCGAACGTGTCGTCAGATGTCCAACGCTGCCCGCATTGCCTTCAACGCGAAGACCTTCGAAGCAACCCACAACGGCGATAACGAACGCGAAAACCGGAGCCTTCAACAAGCCGAGCCAGAAGCTCCAGGGGCTGAATGCGAGGGCGTCGTGCAATTGGCGCATAAAGGCGGGGGCGGCAATGCCAAGGTCAAAATTGCACATCACCGCGCCGCCGATAATGCCCATGATGTTCGCGTAGAAGGTCAAGAGCGGTAATGTCACCAGCAACCCCAGCACGCGCGGCAATACCAGAACTTCCACAGGATTGACGCCGATGGTCTCCATCGCATCGATTTCCTGGTTGATTTTCATTGTCCCGATTTGCGCGGTGAAGGCCTAACCCGAACGGCCTGCCACAATGATGGCGGTCATCAGCCCGCCAATTTCGCGAAAGACGGCGATGCCGACGAGGTTGACCGTAAAGATCTCCGCGCCAAATCGTTGAAGCTGCTCGGAGCCTTGATAGGCAAGCACCACGCCGATTAAGAAAGAGAGCAGGCCCACGATGGGAAGCGCCGTAACGCCGGTCTGTTCCATTTGATGAAAGAACGCGGGCCAGGGAAGCTCCCGATCAGGCCGGATGAGCGCTTCGAATGTCTCCACGGAAATGCGCCCGAGGAAACCCAACAGCTGATACGCATCGGCGATGAGCTTGTACGTGCCGCGACCGATACGGATCAAAAGCTCCGTGAACGGCTCTTCCGGCGTGGATGTGGCAGGTTGTACCTTGGGTTCGCGCTCCAGCATATCGAGCAGGGGCCGATAGGTGTCCGGGACTTGGACCGCGCGAATCTTGCCCCCTTGGTCCGCAAGCCCGTGCTCCGTCCGGACCAGAAGCCACGCACCGGCGCTGTCCATGCGCGTAATACCGGTGCCGTCTATCTCCACTTCCTTCTCGCCTTCGAGCTGTAGCTCACGCAACGACACATCGAGCGGGGCTGTCTCCTCGATGATCCATTCACCCCCAAGGATCAGGCGCAACACAGACCTCCGCCGTTCGGTGCGGTACCAAGCGCGTGCGTCGGATTGGATGGGATCGTTCAGGGCCATGTCGTTCGTGGCACTACCATAGAGGAGCAAAAGGAACCTTTGTGAGGCCCAGCCAAGGCAACGTCAAATTCACAAAATAGCTGCAATCCCGAAAACAGGGAAAGCTTGGCCGCCGCGTTACCGGCGAATAGATTGCCCCAATGGCAATACGGACCGGCCTTCTCGCCTCAGTTTTTCTTCTGACATTCACCTCCGCACAGGCGCGTGAAGCTCCGCCCGGCGGCCGGGCGCCTTTCAGCGTGGTCGAAGCCAGCATTCCAGAAATGAGGGCGGCGTTGGCCCGGCACCGGGTCACCTCCCGCGAGCTCGTACGGCAATATC
Source organism: Micropepsaceae bacterium (assembly GCA_036264295.1). GTDB lineage: Bacteria > Pseudomonadota > Alphaproteobacteria > Micropepsales > Micropepsaceae > CAIYRG01. The sequence continues at coordinate 5,306 of DATARE010000050.1, forward strand.
TGGCCCGGATTGCAGTTTACGAGGACAAGTTTCACGCGGCGCTTACGGTAAATCCCCATGCCCTGGAGGAAGCTGACGCCGCCGACCGCGAGAGGGCGCGGGGCCGGATTCGAGGCCCGCTCCACGGCATCCCCATCGCGCTCAAGGACAACATTCACACCACGGATATGCCCACCACTGGCGGCGCACTGGCGTTCGATGGGCTGGTGCCGCCCTACGAAGCGACCCTGACCAAGAATTTGCGGGCGGCCGGGGCCATCATCATTGCCAAGACCCAAATGACCGAACTTGCCAATTGGGTAGCCGGACCGCCGACGCCGATGCCGGGCAATTACAACGGTCTCGGCGGCTATGGCTACAATCCCTATGATCCGCGGCGCGATCCCCGTGATGGGTTCTTCGATGGGCGCCCCGCAATGCCGACGGGCGGCTCGAGTTCTGGCATCGGCACCACGGCCAATTTCTGGGCGGCGAATGTCGGCACTGAGACGTCGGGGTCGATTCTCAATCCCTCCAATTGGACGATGCTGGTGGGTATCAAGCCTACGGTTGGACGCGTCAGCCGCTATGGCGTCATTCCCATCACCGCGGACCAGGACACCCCCGGACCGATGGCGAAAAGCGTTACGGACGCGGCGATTCTACTCGGGGTGCTGGAAGGCAAGGCGCCCGATCCGAACGACCCGGCGACGTCGAATTGTGCCCGGCCGCCGCGCAACGATTATACCCAATTTCTGAAGACCAACGCGCTGAAGGGAGCACGCATCGGAATTCCGCGTGCCTTCTTCTACGATCCCGTGACCACGGCGGAAGGCGCCGCATATGGCGGCCTTAGGCCCGAAGCGGCGCAGGTCATGACGGAGGCAATCGCCGTTTTGCGCAACAGGGGCGCGGTGATCGTGGACCCCGCCGATATTCCCAGTGTCATCGATCCAAATCCCGATAGTAATTTTCTCAATTGGGGTATTTGCGGGCAGGGCGGCGAGGCGCGTGGCTATGACGACAATTGTTCTGTCGTGTTCAAATACGGGATGAAGCGAGACTTCAACGCGTGGCTTCAATCGCTCGGGTCGCGTGCGCCGGTGAAAACGCTGACGCAATTGCGAGAATGGAATGAAGCGCATGTCGAAGCAGGGTCTATCAAATATGGCCAGCTGCTGCTCGATTTGTCGGATGAAATGGATATCACCCGCGACCGCGCCCGCTACGAAGCGGACCGTGCGAAGGACATACGACTCGCCGGCACACACGGGATCGATGAAGCGATGAAGGCGCAAAAATTGAATGCGCTGCTGTTTCCTGCGCAAACCGGCGCGGCGCTGGCGGCCCGGCCCGGCTACCCCACCGTCATCGTGCCGTTCGGCATGGTACCGAACGCGCCCTCACCGCCATTTCCTGACGGGTTCGAGGCGAAGCCGGCGCCATTCGGCATCAGCTTTACCGGCATGGCGTGCAGCGAGTCCAAATTGATCGGACTCGCTTATGCGTTCGAGCAGGCCACGAGGCGCCGCATTCCGCCACCCAACACCAAATCGCCTTGAGACGAAGCGGGCAGGTCACTTGTTCTCGGCAGCCTTCACGATCTTTTCGGCCTGAGCGTAGTCGCCGACGCTGCCGTGGCCACCGGCGAACTTCACCGGCTTCAGCCCCAATTTGTCGACGGCGTGAACCACCGCAGCAACGCCCGGATTGGAAGCCGTCACTGGCGGCCCCGGATTCCAGATGTCCGTCACCAAGCCCATCTTCAATTCCGGCAGCCAGCCCATCTGCATATCGTCAGCGTGCGGATTGTCGATCATGTAGAAATCGACCTCGCGGGTGCCTTCCTTCACGGTCCATGTGCCCGTGTTTTCGATCACCACGGGTTTGTAGGGCTTGTCCTTCGCCGGCGCGTTCCAATTCTGGGTTTGCGGCCGGGCCAGCGCCTTGCGGAAATAATCGCCGTCGCCCTTTCCGACCACCACCGTTGCGCCCTCTCCGATAAACGTGCGCATCCCGCCAACATGATCCACATGATGATGGCTAAGCACGAGATATTTGATCGGTTTGTTGCCGTATTTTTGACGTGCTACCGCCAGATGCGCGATGGCTTGACCGTCGTCGTTTGGCGCTTCCATCGCAATGAGATAAGGCCCCATGTCGATGAAGACTGTGTTGTGCGTCCAGCCCTGCGTCTCGCTGACATAGGGCCCGATGTCCACAATGGTCGGCTTGGTGCCTTCGTCGCCATATTGATTGTCGACGTCCATATAAAACGAAGAATAGGTGCGCCGGATCACCCAATGGAAAGGCGTGATGCGCGGATCGGCAGGCTTCGCCGCCTTCGCGAGTTGATCCGCCGGAATGGCGAAATCGCTCGCGGGAATTTGCGGGTTGGCCACCACATCGCGATAAGTCATATCGCAGATGGTCATTCCGTTGAGAGTATAGAAAATGTGGAATGGCATCTTGGTGCCGGCGACATCGCGCCAGTCGAAGAATTCCGCATCGAAAACGGAATCACCCTCGAGCGCATCCCAATCCGGCGTGCGTACGCGCGCGGGCAAATTCGTGGCGGCATCGAACATCACCGTGAACGTGCCGTAGGCGCTCTTATATTGAACCGCCGGATAGGTCTTTCCATTCACCGTTTGATCGGCAATCGCCGATACCCGGTCTGGATGTGCCTTCATTTCCGACACGATGTTGAGCCGCTCCAGCTCACGCAATGTCACCGTCAAGCGCTTGCCCGAGAATGTGTGCGCCGTGACCCCATTGAACATGATGGCGCGTTTCGGCGTGCGGCCGTTGGAGGCCTCATTCCCGACATTCCAGCCGGCTGTCGCGGTTACCACTTCGTAGTAATTTCGCCGCGTGCCGTCGTCATTCTTGGGACGATCCCACCATTCGTTTCGCGTGAGGCCATGTTCCAAGTCGCGATATTGAATGAGCTCCGACGAGTTGACGCCTGGCTTGTCGGGATCGTGCACCGAATAGGATTCACCAGGATCGTATTGCGCCAGATGGGCCTTCAGGCGGATCGTTTTCAACGCAGCGATCTTGTCGCCCCCCATGGCCGCATAGGCCGCATCCACGCGACCCTGCGGCGTCGCTGCGGGGGCCGCCGCGCCATATTGCAGGCCGAGTGCGGTGCCGAGCAGTGAGGCACTCAGCAAAAGCATGGCCGTTTTCTTTCTCATCATCATAGCAATTTCTCCCTACGCGTCGATTACCGGGCGCCACCTTGTGCCTGCACTGCCTTCTCAAGATCCGCGTAATTGCCTACCGCCCCATGGCCACCGGCGAAGCGCTCTGGCTTCAATTCACGCGCTTGGGCACCCTTTACGACCGCAGCCATGGCCGGATTGGCGTTCATCACTGGCGGTCCAGGATTCCAAAGGTCGGTCACAAAGCCAAGCTTCGCATCCGGTACATAGGGCATCAGATAGCCTTGCGCGTGCGGATTTTCGAGCAGAAAGGCATCAATTTCCCGGCCGCCATCATTCACGCTCCATTTGTCCGCGACCTCGATCACTTTGGGCGGAACGGATTTCACGGGATGAAGATTGTACCCCTGCGGCGCCGCAAGCACCTTGCGGAAGAAGGCGCCGTCGCCCTTACCGACAATCAGAGTGGCTCCCTCGGCAGCATAGGCACGCAAGCCGCCAGAATGGTCGATGTGATGATGCGTTAGAACCAGATAACGAAACGGCTTGCCGGGATATTTCTGCTTGGCCAGATCGATGGCGATTTTGGATTGGCCATCGTGGCCTGGTGCCTCGAACGCGACGAGGTACGAATTCGTCGCCACAATAAGCGTATTGTGACTGCCGCCTGTGACGAGGGAGACATTCGGCGCCACATCCGTCAGCTTCAAGCTGCCGCCGTCATCCGTGTAAAGAGCGTCTGAATCGAGATAAAATCCTGTTGCCAGGCGCCGTAACACCCACTGATAGGGCACGGTGCCGATAGGGGCGGGCTTTGCTGCCTTGTCGCGCAGCGGGCGGGGGGCATTGAACGCGTCCGTCGGCAACGACGTGTTCAGCACGTAGGAGTCGATTTTGATGTCGAAAATCTTTACCCCGTTCAGCGTGTAGGCGATGCGGCCGGGAAGTTTGATCTGCTCGACGGTCCGCCAGTCGGAGAACGTTGCGTCGAAATCGGCATCCCCCATCAGCTGATCGAAATCGCGCGTTCGCACCACCGCTGGAAGATGGGTCGCCGGATCGAACATCACGATGAAGGTGCCGTTATCGCCGCGGTATTGGACGGCTGGGTAGCGTTTGCCGCCGACCGATTGGGCCGGATAATCCGCAATCCGCGCAGGATTTTCATGCATCGCGATTACGATATAGGTCCGCTCCTGTTCACGAAGCAGCGCACGCAGGCGCAAACCCGACATCGTGTGCAGCGGCTGATTGTTGGGGCCCTGCACGGCGCGGCTGGTGAGGCCGCCATTGGAATCGTTTCCGACGACATAGCCGCCATCCGGAGCGTAGATTTCCGTGTAGGTTCGCATGCCGCCGGCCGGCCGCGGCCGGCTCCATTCGGTGTGGTAGAGGCCCTGCGCATGGTCCCAAAGCTGCACAAACGTCGAGGTACCCGCATCGGGTTTGGTGAGATCGCTCACGGATTCGGATTCACCGGGATCCCACGCTTGCACGCTACCTTTCGCCGTGAGCGTCACCAGCATATCAGGGGGGCGGGTGGCTTCACCGACATATTGGTCGCCCAGACCCATTGCCTTGAAGGCGTCGTTGACAAGCGCCTGTGAGGCGCTCGGCGCCGGCTGGGCTGCAAAGGATGAAAGCGGGTATGCGACGCTTACAGCCAGCCCAATGAGGGCTGCCACCGCGAGGCTGTTTTTCAGCACGAATGATCCCTCCAAAGGCTACGGGCGAGCCCTTGAGAGCTCGCCCGTTGAAACATTACAGGATTGTCAGACCATTCGGCTAGGCGATTGATGAGCGTCTAGGGTCTAACCCCCTACGGCTTTGACGACATCGGCATAGTTGCCGACAGCGCCATGACCGCCGGCAAACCGCTCCGGCTGAATGCCCATCTTCTTCACGCCGTTCACCAGATCGACGAGAGCGGGGTTCGACATCGTCACCAGTCCGCCGGGATTCCAAAGATCGGTGACCCAGCCAAGCTTCGCATCGGGAATGTAGGGGATGATATAGCCGGTCGCATGCGAGGTGCTGAGGGAGAACGCATCAATTTCGCGTCCACCGTCATTCACGCTCCATTTGCCATCGACCTCGATAACTTTGGGCTGAACCTTGCCCTTGATCGGATAGAGGTTCATGCCGGCCGGAGCCGACAGCATCTTGCGGAAGAAGGCGCCATTGCCCTTGCCCACCACGACAGTTGCACCCGCGGCGGACAGCGCCCGCAGGCCGCCGGTGTGGTCGATATGGTGATGGGTGAGCACAACGTAGCGCAGCGGTTTGCCGGGATATTTGGCAGCCGCCATTTCCAAGACCTTGTTGGACATGCCGTCATCGCCAGGCGCATCGAAAGTCACGAGATAGGAGTTCGTGGCGACGATCAGCGTGTTGTGCGAACCGCCCTGCACCATACTGATATTCGGCGCGATATCGACCAGTTTCAGGCTGCCGCCATCGTCCGTATAAAGAGCGTCCGAATCCAGATAAAAACCGTTGCCCATGCGGCGCAGAATCCACTGGTAGGGGACCTCGCCCGTGGGCGCCGCAGCCGGTGCCCCGCGGCGAAGCGCAGCGGGAACGGTGAACGCGTCCACCGCGAGCTGCGGATTCAGACGGACATTGTCCAACTTTTCGTCGAAAATCTTGATGCCATTGATGGTGATGAGCCGGTGGAAGGGCAATTTGATGCCCATGCCGACGTCGCGCCAATCTGACAGCGTCTCATCATAATCGGAATCGCCGTAATGCACGTCCCAATCGCGCGTCCGGACGATCGCGGGCAGATGCGTTGCCGGATCGAACATCACGATAAAGGTGCCGTGATCGGCACGATATTGCGCAGCCTTGTAGGTTTTGCCGCCTGCCTTCTGATCGGCGATTTCCGACACCCGTTCCGGATGCTCGTGCATATCGCCCATCACGGTGTAGCGCTCCAACTCCCGCAACGTCGCGGTCAATCGCTTTCCCGACATTTGATGGGCAGGCATGCCGTTGATCATGATGGCGCGCGAGGGTTGACCGCCATTGACGTCAACGCCAATGACATAGCCCGACATCGACGGCCCATATTCGTCCGTCAGTATTTCCGTGTAATTGCGCATACCGCCGCCGGCGCGCGGGCGCATCCATTCGATGCGGTACAGACCGCGAGCGCGATCATAGGATTCGGTATAGGTGGAGGTGCCCCAATCCGGCTTATAGGGATCGTTAACCGATTCGGACTCGCCTGGGTCCCAGGCTTGAACGCTCCCCTTAACCATCAAGGTGACGACGGCGGGTGCGAGTTTCTCGTCAGTCAAGCCCATGGCCTTATAGGCGGCATCTGCAAGGGCATGAGGGCCGGTCCCGGTCGAAAGCACCCCCACGCCCGCTCCCGCATCGCCAATTCCGGCATTGGCTGTGTTTTGACCCCACGCAGCGGTGCCGAGCCCCACGGCAACACACATGCCGGCAGCAGCAAATAATGCGGTGAACGTCACGCTTCGTCTAAGCATGGATAGCCTCCCTCCAGTTTTTTGCGGGCCGGGCAATCTGGAAAAACCCGCCCATCGTGGGGCCATTATAGGAATCGGATTGCTGTTCTGCCAGGAGGGATTGCAGCGGCTGGGTGCCTATTGTGGGCGCTGCGCGCGGATTAATTTGGCGTAATTGCCGCTCATTGCGATCCCACGGCTAGCGCTCGCCGATCGCGGCACCGATCCTATCGGGCACGCCTCTGGCCCTCTGCGGCCCGGAGAAAGGAAATGGCCAGAGCGCACCTCCATCGTCATCTCGAGGGCCGGCCAGTCCGCTGTTGATCTCGCGGGATGTGGACAATTCCCGAAAGCCAAAAAAATAAGCAGACTGCACATTGAGGCGCCGTGTGCCGCAGGATAGAACGCCTTGGGCGGGGCAAATCGGGGGCAGATGATGATAAATGGAGCAGATACGGCCTGGATGTTAACGGCGACCGTCCTGGTCCTGTTCATGACATTACCGGGTTTGGCGCTTTTTTATGCAGGTTTGGTGCGAGCCAAAAACGTCCTCTCCGTTCTCATGCATTGCGTGGCCATTGCGGCTCTGGTTTCGGTTCTGTGGTACGCGGCCGGCTACTCTTTGGCCTTTGGTGGCGGCAACGCATTGCTGGGCGATCTTAGCAATGCCTTCCTGATCGGGGTGCCGCGTAACGCGGTGCACCCGGGCACCACGATCCCGGACACCGTTTACATCATGTACCAGATGACTTTTGCGATCATTACACCTGGGTTGATCGTGGGAGCCTATGTCGAACGAATCAAATTCGGCGCGGTGTTGCTGTTTTCGGGATTGTGGTTGCTGGTGGTCTATGTGCCGGTTGCGCATTGGGTCTGGGGCGGCGGTTGGCTCGCCGCGATGGGCGTCAAAGATTTCGCTGGCGGCATCGTGGTCCACACCACGGCAGGGGTCGCGGCGCTTGTGGTCGCCATTGCTCTCGGCAAGCGCGACGGATTTCCGCACCAATTGCATCCGCCACACGCGCCCTGGATCGTAATGGTCGGCGCCGCCATGTTGTGGGTGGGTTGGTTCGGCTTTAACGCGGGCTCGGCTCTCACGGCAGGCGCCGATGCGGGCATGGCCATGCTGGTGACTCATATGGCCGCGGCGGTGGCATCGCTGACCTGGATGGGCATTGAATGGGTGCGCTTCGGCAAGCCGAGCGTCGTCGGTACGGTGACGGGCACGGTTGCCGGGCTTGCCACGATCACGCCCGCGTCGGGGTTCGTGGGCCCCTTCGCCGCTTTGGTGATTGGCATCGTGAGCGCAATTATCTGTTATTGGGTGGTTCAGCTGGTGAAGATGCGCCTGGTCGTAGACGATGCGCTCGATGTTTTTGCGGTGCATGGCGTTGGAGGCATGACAGGAACGTTGCTGACGGCCTTTCTGATGCCGGTTGCGTTGGGCGGTGTCGGTTATGCGAACGGCATGACCATGGGATCCCAATTCGGCGTGCAGGCGACTGGTGTTGTCGTCACTGCGGGGTGGTCGGGAATCGCAAGCTTCGTACTGATCAAGGTCACGCAGGCGCTGGTTGGTTTGCGCGTGGGACGGGATGCCGAATCCCAAGGGCTCGACCTCGCCGACCATGGTGAGGCGGGTTACAACGTCGCCTTCGGAGGAACCGGTCAATGAAGTTCATCATCGCAATCATTCAGCCTTATCGGCTCGATGTGGTGCGTGAGGCGCTGACAGAGGCGGGTATCAAAGGTCTGACCGTCAGCGAAGTGCGGGGCTATGGCCGTCAGCGGGGACATACGGAGGTCTATCGCGGCGCGGAGTATTCGATCAATTACGTGCCGAAGCTGAAGCTCGAAATCGCCGTGCCGGCGGAAGATGCCGACAGGGTCACCGAATTGATCATGCGCACCGCGCGTACCGGAAAGATCGGCGATGGCAAGATCTTTGTCTTCGACCTCGATTCCGCGCTGCGCATCCGCACCGGAGAGTCCGGGCCCGAGGCGCTCTAAGCATAGATTGGCCTTGGCCGAGTCATTCCTTATAGAGTCCCCGACCGCTTAATGTGGGAAAGGGAAAGCCATGGCCGTTCTGTCCTGGATATGGGGAATTGTAAAAGGCGTGCTTAACGGCATTGCCAGGGCGGTGGTGACGCTGCTCATCCTCCTTCTCGTGCTCGCCGGCATAGCGATGTTCAGCGGTGATGGTGTCGGCGCCAATACCGTCCTGGAACTCGATCTCAGGAAGGCCATGGACGACAAATCCAACGCCAGCCTGCTGGATCTTGGCGATGGCAAGCTCTCGATCATGGACGTGGTGCTGGGACTCGACCGTGCGGCACGCGATCCCCGTGTCAAAGGGGTGTTCTTGCGTGTCGGATCGGGCGACCTTTCGGTCCCCAAGGCCGAAGAGCTGCGCGACGCGCTGAAGCACTTCAAAGAATCCAAAAAATTCGTCATCGCCCATTCCCAGAGCTTCTATTCCGGCGGCCTTGGCGATTACACCGCCGCCACAGCAGCCGATCAGATCTGGATGCAGCCAGTCAGCACATTCTTCAGCGCCGGCGCGTCTGCGACCACGATGTTCTTCAAGGGCCTGTTCGACAAAATCAACGCCACGCCCCAATTCGTGCAGCGCTACGAATACAAAAATGCTGCAAATGTGTTCACCGAAACCGATTTCACACCGGCCCATCGGGAAGCGACGTTGCGGCTGCTCCAATCCTGGTACGATTCCGCAACGACAGAGGCCGCCTCGGATCGCAAACTCGATCGTGCGACACTGGTATCGGTTCTGGATGCCGGTCCTGCAACCGTAGAAACGGTGAAGGATAAGGGGCTCATCACCAATATCGGCTATGATGACGATGCGCGCGATGCCGCGAAAGCGCAGGCAGGATCTGGCGCGGCGATCATGCGGTTCGACCGCTATGCGCAGGCTACACGCAATCGGAATTTCGGGTCGGGAGGCGCTTCCACCATTGCGCTCGTGCATGCGGCGGGGGACATTGTCGAAGGCAGCGACGATGGTCCGTTGGGCAACAGCAACTCCCAGATCGCCGGCGATACTTTCTCTCAGGCCATTCGTGATGCCGCCGCCGACAAAAATGTGAAGGCAATTCTGCTGCGGGTGGATTCCCCCGGAGGCTCGGCGATCGCGTCCGATCAAATCCTGCAGGCGCTGAAGAAGGCGCACGCGGCAGGCAAGCCTATCGTCGTCAGCATGGGTTCGGTCGCTGCATCCGGTGGTTATTACATCTCCGTTGCAGGGGATCGCATTGTGGCCGAACCCGGCACGATAACCGGCTCCATTGGCGTGTTGTGGGGAAAGTTTGCGGTCGGCAAATCGCTTGAAATGGTGGGGCTTGAAGCGCGCGAGCTTGGGGTCGGTAAGAACGCGCTCTTCCTCTCCGGCATCACCCCGTGGGATTCGACCCAGCTTGCAGCGGTGAATGCGCAAGCCGATCTCGTTTATGCCGATTTCACGCAGAAGGTCGCGGCAGGCCGGAAGCTGCCCTTGGAGCGCGTACAGCAGGTGGCGCGTGGCCGGGTTTGGACCGGTGCCGACGCGAAGGAGCGCGGTCTCGTGGATGAACTTGGCGGTTTCTGGGTGGCGGTTGCCGATGTAAGAAAGCTCGCAGGGTTAGCGCCCGATGCGCGGGTGACGTTCCAAAATTATCCGGAGTCGCGCGGTCTCGTCGGTGCCGTAGCGCGCATGTTGGGAAGTTCGGCGGCAAGTCTGAAGGCGCTCGATGGGCTGAACGCGCTCATGCAATCAATGCCAGTAAAGACACTCATCGATGTGGCGCGCGAGATGCCCGCGGCCGGCGTGCAGATGCGGGCCATGGACCTTCCGGTGCACTGAACGGCGGCAAGGCCAAGCGTTGGCAATCGTCCTATGAAGGATGCGGCGTATTGTGGTGATGAATAAGGTCTTGCTCAATTGGGGAATCAACAATGTCTCGGGCTGGGGAATCGTCGGCCTGAACCTGATGTTGCATTGGGCCAACGATCCCTATCTTCGCCCGCTTATGGGCGCGAGCATCACTGCGAACGAATTGGCTGGGCTCGATCCCCTGAAAATCATTGCGTGCCGCGAGACCATTCTGCAGTCGAACCAATTCCAAGCCGAGCTTGCCCGTACCAGAGGGCGAACCCTGCCGATGCCAGTCGTTGAAGGGCTCGGCAACGGACTTTATTTCGAAAGCGGTCTCAAAGGGACGCGCATGATCGGGCGCTGTGTCTTTGAGGATACGAGGCTTGAGGCTCTGGATGCGAAGCTCGCGAAATATGATTGCCTGCTCACCGCCTCGCACTGGAACGCGGCTTTGCTTGAGGCGAATTGCCGAAAACCTGTGAGAATCGTATTCGAGGGCATCGATCCCTCACAGTTTCACCCGGCACTCAAATCCCATGTCCTGGACGCGAGCCGCTTTTACATCTTCTCTGGCGGGAAAGTGGAATTCCGCAAGGGCCACGATCTCGTGCTGCTCGCCTTTCGCGAATTCTCGCGCCGGCATGACGATGCCGTATTGGTCACAATCTGGCATTCGCCATGGCCGCAGCTTTCCTTAGGCTTCCAGGGCAAGCTTGCTGTGCCGCTGGGTGCGACGCGGGAAGGGGCCATCGATGTAAAGAGCTGGGTAGCGAAGAACGGCATCGACCCGGAGAAAGTGATTGAAATCGCGCCGGTGCCCAATGCCATGATGCCGGCTCTGTTGCGCGAGATGGATTGCGCCCTTGCCCCTTCGCGTGCGGAAGCCTGTACCAATTTGCTCGCAAAAGAGGCCATGGCCTGCGGGATACCTGTCGTTCTGGCGCCCAATACGGGGGTTAAGGACCTCGTTGCTGAGAACAATTGCTATGTACTCACCCGGCAAAGCCCAGTGTGCGATTACCCGCATGCCGGGACGGAGGGCTGGGGTGAATCTGATGTGGAGGAGATGGTGGAAGCGCTGGAACGGCTTTACAGCGATAGCGCGTTGCGGAAGAAGATCGGAGCCGCGGGAGCAGCCTGGATACTGGAGCAGGATCGCACCTGGGCCAACCACGCGCAGGGCGTGAAATCTTTGCTATTGTCGATATAGATTTTCCGAGCTCAACCACCGATGCCAAGCATTATCGTTCCTGCGCGCAACAATCCAGAATCCACAGCAGGATGCCTGGCGTCACTTCTCTTTGCCGTGAACCGGCTTGGGCTGAATTGCGAATTCGTGCTGGTCGACGATGCTTCCGCACCCGACGAACATATTCTTGAGGTTTTCCAACAGCACCGCGTCGCGGCCGTCGGTCATCACACCAAGATCATACGGTCGCGCAAGCATCAGCATTATTCCGGAGTCTTTTCGATCGGGCTGCATCACAGCACGCGCGACGTCATTTTCTTCATCAGCAACGATATGGTCGTGACGACAAGCTTTATTCAGGCCCAGCTTCTGGTGTCCTCGCTTTCGCGGGAGTTCGGGATTGTGCGAGGAACCTCCAATTACGTGGACAGCCATCCGGAACATATTGTCGAGCCGAAGGAGAATTTGAGGAATCTCCCCGAAATCGATGCCTTCTCCCGCGGGGTGTTCAGCAGCAATGGATGTCGCTATGTGGAAGACGAGTTGTTGTCTGGCGATGCCATTTTGGTGAAGCGAGCGCTCGTTGAACGCATCGGCGTGCTCGATCTTCGCTTTTTTGGCTATTTTGGCGATATCGACTACGGCATGCGGGCGCAGCTTGCCGGGTTCAAGCTCGTCTGCGCCAAAGGAGCCTGGCTATTCCACGAAGGCAGCGGTCATGTGAAGCGGGATCGCGTGAAACACGGGCTCACATTCGAACAGGCGCGCGATGGGCGTTATGCTTTGGTAGAAACCGCCTATCAGGAGTTTCGGAAGAAGTGGCACTTGGCCACGCCAGAGGTCTGGTCGGTCAATGTCGGCTCGGACTTGCGGTTCATGGAACTTGCGCGATCGCGCGCAGGCAGCGTGCCGCTGAATTATGAATTTCCGGCCTCGGCGCTGGACGACCTTGAAATCCACTGAGCGAATGCCATGACAACGGCTCTTATTACCCATTCCGACTGCTTGCTGCATCGTCCGCCGCCCGGCCACCCCGAGCGGCCGGAACGTCTCTCGGAAGTTCTGAAGGTTCTGGACCATCCTGACTTTGCTGGTTTGCTCCGCAAAGCGGCGCCTATGGCTAGCGAAGGCGCGCTGATGCGGGTTCACGATCCCGACATCGTCACCGCAATTTTGGAGGCCATGCCGGAGGTCGGTTACGTGCAGATCGACTCCGATACGATTGCTTCGCCGGGTACGAAAGAGGCAATTCTGCGAGCCGCGGGTGCTGTCATCCTGGGTGTCGACATGGTGATGACTGGGGAGGCCAAGAATGTTTTCTGCGCTGTACGCCCGCCCGGTCACCACGCGACCCCTCGGCGCGCCATGGGCTTTTGCTTCTTCAACAGCGTTGCGGTTGGGGCGCTGCATGCGCGGGCCGCGCACGGGTTGACGAATGTTGCGGTGGTGGATTTTGACGTTCACCACGGCAATGGCACCCAAGCTGCCTTCACCCCCGATCCACACCTGTTTTACGCGTCCACGCATCAATCGCCGCTTTATCCGGGCACCGGCAGTGCGGATGAAACTGGCATCGCGCATAACGTCGTCAATGCTCCGCTGCCGCCCGGCGCGGGGGGGCCAGAGTTCCGCCGGGCCTTCGAGCGCGAAATCCTGCCCGCGCTTGCGGCATTTCAGCCTGAACTTGTTATCATTTCGGCCGGCTTCGATGCGCATCGCGACGATCCGCTGGCCCAGCTTCGCCTGGACGAGACCGATTTTGCCTGGGCCACAGAAGCGATTTGCAGAATTGCAAAACAAAGCTGCGAGGGCCGCGTTGTTTCCTCCCTCGAGGGGGGCTATGACCTCTCAGCGACAGCCCGCTCGGCGGGCGCGCATGTGCGCGCCTTGATGGCGGCCTGAACAAGGGAACCTCCCATGGCGGAGATAGACGCAGGCACGGAGCCGGCGGTCGAAGATTTGAGCTTCGAAGCGGCACTTGCGGAACTCGAAGATATTGTCTCGCGCTTGGAACAAGGTGAGGTGGACCTCGATGATTCCATTGCCCTGTATGAGCGCGGCACGGCGCTGAAGGCCCATTGCGAGAGCAAGCTCAAGGGCGCGGAAGCGCGTCTGGAAAAAATCGTGCTTGGCCCGGAAGGGGCCAAGGGTACAGAGCCCATGGAATTGTGACGTCGTCACACGGCAATGCCGGATCGAAGCGAACGCGCCGACGTCTTCCTCGTCAGCCATGGATTTGCAACGACGCGCGCGGAGGCGCAGGCGGCAATCCGTGCGGGCAATGTGCACGCCGATGGGCAGGCGATCACAAAAGCCGCACAGAAACTGCATGAAGACATGGATATTCGCTATCAACCTGCTCACCCTTATGTATCGCGCGGCGGTGTAAAGCTTGCTGCTGCGCTCGATCATTTCGCGCTGTCTCCGGAAGGGCGTGTGTGTCTCGATATTGGCGCGTCAACCGGCGGCTTCACGCAAGTTCTGCTCGAACGCGGCGCGGCGCGCGTTTACGCGGTCGATGTGGGGCACGGGCAGTTACACGCGAAATTGTCTTCCGATGCGCGTGTGACACGAATCGACGGTACGAATGCGCGAGATCTGAACACTGGGACAATTCCTGAGCCGGTCGAGGCGATCACTGCGGATGTCAGCTTCATTGGTTTGAAACTGGCCCTGCCGCCCGCACTCCACATGGCGGCCGCCGGCGCTTGGGCCGTGCTTTTGGTGAAGCCGCAATTCGAGGTCGGTCCGCGGGGCGTCTCCAGGGGTGGAATCGTGAAAGACGAGGCAATCCGAGCAGCCGTGCTCCCAGACATTTGCGGCTGGATGGAGAAGCAAGGCTGGCAGGTGTTGGGAACCATGGATAGCCCAATTCCCGGCGGCGACGGCAATCGTGAATATCTTCTCGCCGCCAGACGCGGTGATTCCGTGCGGAAATAATTCGCACGCGACTTAGTTGTAAAAGGCGGGAGACTTTTTCAGTTTCGCGGTTCCGGTAAAATCGTGCTGGATCCAAAGTTGCGCATGGGAGGCTTCCAGGAAGGCTTCGATGGCGGCTCTGGAGGCAGCGGTTTGGGCTGGATCGAAGTCCGTGACCGGAACGCGATGCAGCTTGCGCTCCTCTGGGTAGTGATAAAGATCGCCGCTGAGAACGACGGGCCCAGTGTTCATCAGCTTCACAAACAGCACCTGATGATCCGGGGAATGTCCGGGCGCAGATTTCATCACCACCGTTCCATCGCCAAAGACGTCATAATCGCCCGCGATCACGACAGTTTTGCTTTTCCTCAGCGCGCTGAAATTGGCCGGTTCCGTGCGCGGCGACGGTGGTTCGGCGAACATGATATCGCGCTCGAGCTTGCGCACAAGCCAAGTCGCGTTCGCAAACAAATTGGCATTGCCGATGTGATCCCAATGAAAATGCGAAAAGGCGAGATAGGTCACATCGTTCGGCCCATAACCCACTTCCGCCAATTGCGTTTCGAGTTTTTTGGCCGAGCTGCCATAGCCGCGCAATGTCCCCGTACCACCCGCCGGAATCAGCCTGTCGGGCACCGCGCCGACATCCCACATCAACGTGCCCTTGGGATGCGCCACCAAAAAACATGGCACCGACATTACATTGGTCGCCATTTCCTCTTTTTTGAGCTGATAGGGCGTAGTGTCGGGAATATCCAACTTCCCGCAATCGAAGACGTAGAGCCTTACGGAATTGGGCGGAGTGGCTTTGACTTGCGCCGCCATGGCAGGCGCAACAAACAAAATCGCGATCCAGATCAGCAGAAGAGTCTTGCATCGCATGACACTGCTCCCGGCTTCAGGACGTTTGGCATCTTACCACCTTAGCGATGGTCTGACTCCGTCTAAACATCAGCCGGCAACGCGCCCGCGTGGCCTTGTTGACTCGTTGGTTGGGGACGCACAACATCCCCGCAAAACAAGGGAGGGAATAGCGATGACGAACCGTCGGCAGTTTGCTTATGGTCTTGCGTGTGCTGCGGGATCTCTCACTTTCGCACCCGCGACGCGGACGTTCGGGGCCGCCGCGCGGTATGATCTGATCGTCAAAGGCGGTCGTGTTATCGATCCCTCTCTTCGGTTGGATGGGGTTCGAGACGTGGCAATTTCCAATGGCCGCATTGCCGCCGTCGAACCCAATATCGCCGCCGATGCTGCCGAAATGATCGATGCCCGGGGCAAGCTCGTGGTGCCTGGGTTAATCGATATCCACACCCATACCGCTCGTTTCAAAGAGGGCCCCGGGTTGGTATTGCAGGATGGTGTGACGGGGTGGATCGATGCTGGATCACAAGGTGCGGATCATATCGGGGATACGATTGCGATCGCGAAATCCTCGCCGCAGCAGGCCCGCGTCCTCATCAATATCGGACGCGCCGGAATATTGCCTGAAGGCGATACCATGGATCTGGCGCGCGCCGATGTGGCTGCGGCCAAGGATGCAATCGCGAAAAACCGTGATTACGTTGTTGGCGTGAAAGCCCGCTTGTCGCGCGATGTTGCCGGCCCCAACGACAACGAAGTGCTGCGGCGTACGCAAGAGGTTGCCACCGCTTTCAATCTGCCGG
>DATARE010000132.1:0-9359 GCA_036264295.1 Micropepsaceae bacterium
TGTCGCGCGCATGCACGCCGAATTCATGTTCCAGCACGCCGCGCGTCCAGATGGCGGCGGTTTGCTGATATTCCGGAACGCCGACGCGCTTACCCTTCAAATCGGCCGGGGTGTTGATGCCGGCATCCTTCCGCACCACGATCTCGTTGTGGAAGAATTTGCGCATCGTATAGATGGGCAGGCCGACCCAGTCGCGATTGCCCTTGGAGGTCAGGATGGTCAGCGTGGACAGCGACATCTCCGAAACATCGAAATCGCCGTAACGCAACTGGCGCCAGAACATTTCGGACGGATGGACGGTGGTGGGCACCAAACGCAGACCCTCGAACGGCACGCGGCCTTCGATCACGGGCCGCGTGCGCGGATTGTCGGACATGGCGGCGGAAAGCTCGAGCACCGAGCGGCCGGGATAGGTTGCGTCCTGTACGAAACGGCCGTTTTCGGAACTCACCATTTTGCTTTCAACTCCCCCTCGAACAATTGGCGCCAATCCTGGCCCGGTGGAACGATGCGGTCATGCGGACGGACCGCGCGATAGGTTTCGGAATCGAGCCCGCGCGGCGTGCCGCCCTTGGCGGCGACATCCAGCGCTTCCATCAGCAGCCGGCGCATGGCGACCACGGCCTTGTCGGAGCTGCCGAGGAATTCCTTGGAACGGTCGGTGACGGGACCCATGCCTTCCTGCAGCGCAAAATCCTGCGTGTTGACACCGACAATGCCGGTATAGATTTCCTTCTTCTGGCGGGCGCGGTCGATGAGATAATCGTTCGATTGGTTGCGCTTCAGGCGGAAGGTGCCGGGAATGAGATCGTCCTGCCCGCGGCCCATGCCCTTCTCGCGCGACTCGATCCATTCCGGCGTCAGCTCCACCGTCTCGTCATAGGAGCACATCCAATTGTAGACATGGGTCGTGGTGTCATCGATGGGCACCCAGATATGGCCATCGGCGCGCGGGACTTCGTTCTTGCCGCCGAACCAGCCGACATTGTTGGCGCGCATCTGCTGCGCCGGCATCACATATTGATAGACGCGGATGTATTTCCCTTCATCGCCCATGTCGCGCGTCGAGACGTAGTAATAGCCATAGTCCGTGCGCTCGACGTCGATTTTCGGCGCGCGGTCGCGCTGACGCGGCTCCGCCTTGTTGCTCATGTGATTGTTGTGCGCGAAAGAAGAATGCGAGGTGTCGAGCCCGCCTTCCAGCGCCTGAAGAAAATTGCAATTCTCGAAAGTCTTGGACACAAAGCGGTGTGTTGCGGGTGCGCGCGTCCATTCGTAATCGGGCTCGGGCGGCTGCGCATCTTTCGGCCCCATATAGGTCCACACCACGCCGCCTCTTTCGACCGCCGGATAGGCGAGAAGTTTTACCTTCGCCTGCAGCGTGGTGCCGGCGGGTTCGGACGGCATGTCGACGCACTCGCCATGCCGGTCGAACTTCCAGCCGTGATAGACGCAGCGCAGGCCGCATTCCTCGTTGCGGCCGAAGAACAGCGGCGCGCGGCGGTGCGGGCAATAGGCATCGACCAGGCCGGCCTTGCCGGACGTATCGCGAAACGCGATCAGGTCCTCGCCCAGCAGCCGCACGCGCAACGGCGCGCCGTCGGGTTCGGGCAGCTCGGAGGAAAGACACGCCGGCTGCCAATAGCGGCGCATGAGCGTGCCCATCGGCGTGCCGGGGCTTACGCGCGTGAGGCGGGTGTTTTCGTCAGGCGTCAGCATTGCCCCCCACCCCTAACCCCTCCCCGCGCTGGGGGAGGGGGATTCTGGTTTTTCACCTCCCCCAACGCGGGGAGGTCGAAAGGCCTGAGCGGCAACCGCCGCGAAGGCGTTTCGGGTGGGGGGATTACCGACGTCACCATAGCGCGACGAGGTCCTTTTCCATGACCTTTTTCCAATCCTGGCCCGCCGGCACCACGCGATCATAGGCGCGCACCTTGCGATACGTATCCGGGTTCACCGCCCGCGGTGTCTCGCCGCGCTCATTCACCGCGATGGCATCCAGCAACAGCCGCCGCATGGCGACGATGGCTTTGTCGGACGTGCCGAGGAATTCCTTCGAACGGTCGCAGATCGGCCCCATGCCTTCCTGCAGCGCGAAGTCCTGCGTGTTCACGCCGGCGATGCCTGTGTAGTTCTGCGTCTTCTGCATCTGCCGGTCGATCAGATAATCGTTCGACTGGTTGCGTTTCAGCCGGAACGTGCCGGGGATGTTGTTGATGTCGCCGCGCCCGGCCGCCACTTCGCGCTTTTCCACCGCTTCCGGAATCAGCTCATCCTCGGGATGCGGCGCGCACATGATGTTGTAGACGAAGGTCGTATAATCATCGATGGGCGCCCAGATATGTCCGTCGAGCCGTGCCGGTTTGTTGCGCACGCCCTCATAGCCGATGATGGATGCGCGCATCTGCTGCGCCGGCATGACGTAATGATAGACGCGGACATATTTGCCTTCGTCCACATTGCGCTGCGAGACGTAGTAATAGCCGTAATCGGTGCGTTCCACATCGATATGCGGCGCCTTGTCGTGCTGGCGCAGATTCGATCGGTCGCCGAGCTTGTTGTTGTGCGCAAAAGACGAATGCGCGGTGTCGAGGCCGCCTTCCAGCGCCTGAAGGTAATTGCAGTTCTCGAAGGTCTTCGACACGAAGCGATGCGTCGCGGGCGCGCGGGTCCATTCGTAATCGGGTTCGGCCGGCTGCAACTCCTTGGGGCCCAGATAGGCCCAGACGACGCCGCCTTTCTCGATGGTCGGATAGGCGAGGATTTTCACTTTCGCCTGCAACGTGGTGCCGGCGGGCTCCGACGGCATGTCGACGCAATCGCCGTTCCGGTCGAATTTCCAGCCATGATAGACGCAGCGTATGCCGCATTCCTCGTTGCGGCCGAAGAAAAGCGGCGCGCGCCGGTGCGGGCAATAGGCTTCGACCAGCCCGATTTTGCCTTCGGTGTCGCGGAAGGCGATCAGATCCTCGCCCAGCAGGCGCACGCGCAAAGGCGCGCCGTCGCGTTCGGGCAGTTCGGTCGAAAGACACATCGGCCACCAATAACGGCGGAACAATTTCCCTGCCGGCGTTCCCGGGCCTATGCGGGTGACGCGTTCATTCTCTTCGACCGTCAGCATAAAGATGTTCTCCTATTTCTATTTCCAAGGCTCAACCGTGATATGAATGGCGGGTTCGTTGGTTTCGCCGCCGACGATCTTCAACGCGCGATCGACATCCTTCAGGCCGACCACATGGGTTGAGATCAAGTCGAGCGGATATTTCTTCGATTTCATGGTGCCGATGGCCAATTCCACGGCTTCGTAGGAATGGCCGCGCACGCCACGCAGGCTCGCCTGGAAGCGGATCAGGCGATCCAGATCGAGCGGCACCGCGGTCTTCTTCCAGGCGGTGCAGAGCATGGCGCCGCGTTTGCGCACCAGCGACAGCCCGCCATTGACGATTTCGGGTCCCGCGCTCGACACGTCGATGACGATGTCGGCCATCATTCCGCCGGTGATGTCCTTGATGCGCTCGCGCACATCCTCTTCGTCCACGGCGATGGTGTGGGTGGCGCCAAGCTTCTTCGCGGTCTCGAAGCGGTTCGCGTCGCGCGCCAAACCCACCACCACAATATTGGCGGCGCCCGCGACATCGGCAGCGACCACGCAGCCCAGGCCCTGCTGGCCCGGCCCCATCACCACGATGGTCTGACCGGGGCCAATGCCTGCATCCATATAGGCCCATTGGAAACCATTGCCCAAAGGCAGCGCCATGGCCGCGATATGGGGCGGCACGTCGGCGGGCAGGCGATGCACCACGGTGCGCGGGTGCATGTAGAGAAATTGGCTGTAGCCGCCATACAGCGAAGGCGCCACGCCAAGGGGCGTCGAGCCATAACGCACACCCTTGGGATTGAAATGGTCGGTCTCCAGGCACGAGCGATATTCGCCGGTGCGGCAATATTCGCAGTGCCCGCAGGGGAGATATTCTTCCAGCGCGACATAGTCGCCTTCCGTCACGCCCCAGCGGGCGCGCGCCACATCGCCGAGCTTTTCGACAGTGCCCACGATCTCATGGCCCAGAATACAGGGGCTGAACTTGTCGGAGAGATATTTTCCCCAATCGCTGCCGCAAATCCCGGTCGCCACCACCCGCAAAAGCCCCGCATCGGTGGGAATGTCCGGCAACGCAAGCTCGCGCAACTCCGTCCGGCGCGGGCTCGTCATCACAGCAGCAAGGCTGGAAGTCGGGCTCATGAAATTTGTATAGGAGCGGGTGGGGTGCCTGACAAGCATCCAACCCCGCCGCACGGCCTAAAACCCTGGTAAGACAACCACATCGTGCTGGGCAAGCTAGTGCGTGTCCGGCCGGCCGCTTTGATCCAGGTCAAGCCGGCCGGCATGGTCAACGGTCCCTTAAGGCTGTTTTGCGACAATCGGCGTGGAGGATTTCCGCCCATGCCGTTCCGCCCCCCATCTTCTTGTCCGCTTTGCCGCGCAATCGAAAGCCGGGAGGTCCAGACTCAAATCCTGGCACTGGCCGGTCTGGGCACGGTGGAGATCGGCTTTGGCTATTGCGGCGCCTGCGGGCACATCTATCAGGTACGCCCGCCATCGGCGGCGGTGCTGGAAGAGAATTACGCCAACTATTCCAATTACACCTGCTTCGATGCGCAAGCTGCCCGTTCCGCCCCGGCCGCGGCCTCGACGCGCCGTCTGATTTCGTTGGCTCAAGCCTGCGCCCCGCGCACCGGCAAGGTCTATGAGATCGGCTGCGCCACGGGATTTCACCTGGCGCATTTTCGGCGCGCCGGTCGGGATGTCGCGGGATGCGATCCTTCGCCGAAAGCCAAGGCACAAGCCAAGGACGTCTTCGACATTGCGGTCGATTGCGGCTTCGAGGCGGAGGTGCTGCCGCGGCAATCCAATCTCGCGGTCGTGATGTTTTCACATGTGCTGGAACATTTGACCGATCCGTTGGGCGCGCTTGTGCGGGCGCGGCAGGCGCTCAGCGACGATGGCGTGGTGCTGCTTGAGGTGCCATGCGCAATCGCGCCGCATCAGATGCCGCCCGGCTGGTTCACCTTCGAGCATCTGCATTATTTCTCCGAGACCAGCCTGCTGCGGATGCTGAACGATGCGGGCCTTGTGCCGCTGGAGATGCGGGTGGCGTTTGGCCAGGAACTTTATCCGGTGATCGCCGTCATCGCCCGCAAGGGAAAGCCCGGCGCAGCTATTGGCGCATCCCCGCTTCACGTCGCGCAGACGCAGCAATTCCTCGACGATTTGATGGCGCACGACAACGCGCTGTGGTCGAACACCGCGACACGTGTCGGCGGCGCGCTGGGCCGCGTCTATGTTTGGGGTGCGGGCGTTCACACC
The DNA here is from genome assembly GCA_036264295.1 of Micropepsaceae bacterium. Taxonomy (GTDB): domain Bacteria; phylum Pseudomonadota; class Alphaproteobacteria; order Micropepsales; family Micropepsaceae; genus CAIYRG01. The sequence goes on from DATARE010000132.1 coordinate 5,366, forward strand.
GCGCAATTGTTCGAGCGCACGCCGCTGCTGCAAAACGCCGATATTGTCGGGATCATCGATCGCGACAATCAGAAATGGGGCCGCCGCCAGGCGGGACGCGAGATCGTCAGTCCCAACGATTTCTTCGACCGCTATGACGATGAAGCTGTCGTGATATCCTCTTTCGCGGCGGAAGCGCAGATTGCGCAAAGTCTTGCCGATGCCAGGATTGCCCAAAACCGCATCGTCCGGCTTTACGGGTAGAATCGTTTGGCTTGAAGGGAATCACATCCAATTCGTCATCGCCGGGCCTGTCCCGGCGACCCATGATCGCAACAGCCGAAAATGTTCATGGATGGCCGGCACCCGGATCAAGTCCGGGGTCGGCAGGTCATGACGGCTAGACTAAGTGCGTTCAAGTGTGTCCACGCAACGGAACTGTCATCCCGGAAGCCGCGCCAGCGGCTATCCGGGACCCACCGGGACAGCGGCACAGTGGGTCCCGGCTCTCGCTGCACTCGGCCGGGATGACAGTCGATGGCGATTCCGAAAGAACGCAAATTGCTCTAGCTGGATAGTCCAATCCAAAAACCCCTCTAAACGCGATCTTCCAAAACAAAACGGGCGCCGCGAAGGCGCCCGTTTTTCAAACCAAGCTCTGCCGGTTTAAGCCGCGTCCAGCCAGGGATTGACCGAGACGTGAATCACGTCCGCGGGGCCCTTGCCGGCCACCGCCTTGATGGCCTCATCCACCTGCTTCAGCCCGAAGGTGTGGGTGATCGCCTTCTCCAGCGGGAAGCGGTGCGAAGACAATTGCTTCAGCGCCAGCTCGCAGGCCTTGTAGCTGTGGCCGCGTGCGCTTTTCAGCTGGGCGTATTTCTGGGTCACGCGATAGATCGGAAAATCCGGGAAGGTCGGCATTTCATTGCCCTGGATCACCAGGATGCCGGCCTTGCGCTTCAGCGCGGTGATGCCGAGCAGCATGGCCGCCGTGCCTGCGCCTGCGGTGCAGTCGATGGAGATGTCCACGCCCTTGGGCACGATCTCCTTGATGCGCGCCGCGGGGTCTTCCTTTTGCACGTCGATGGTGAAATCGGCGCCGAGCAATTTAGCGAGTTCCAGCCGCTTGGTGTCCTTGGTGGTGCCGGTCACGATGATGCAATCCGCGCCCGCCTGCTTGCAGGCGACGATCTGCGCCAGACCCTGTTGGCCCGGGCCCTGGATGAGCACGACCGAGCCGTAACCGACGCCCGCTTCGTACAGCGCCCATTGGATGCCGTTGGCGAGCGGCGTGGCGATGCCGGCAAGTTCGGAGGACACATTGTCCGGGACCTTGTGAACGATGGCGTTCCACGGGGCATAGAGATAATGCGAGAAACCGCCCCACAAATGCGGCGCCAGATCGGCCGAGGTGTAGCCATAGCGGATGGCGTTGGGGTTGGTGTGCCAGTCGGTGGCCTCGCAATGGCGATATTCGCCCTGGTGGCACCATTCGCAGGTCATGTCGGGCAGATAGTGCTCCAGCAGCACCCGGTCGCCTTCCTTCACATTTTTGCGCGCCTGGAATTTGCGGCCCGCTTTGGCGATCCGGCCGATATTTTCATGGCCCATGATGACGTTCTGGATCGGCTTGCCGTAATTCTTGACGTCGCTGCCGCAGATACCGGCGATTTCGACCTTGATGAGGGCCGATTCATCGTCGATTTCAGGCATATCGAATTCGCGGTACACCGTCTCATACGGGCCCATCTTTACGGCCGCCGGGACTTTCTCAACCATCGTTCTTCCTTTCGATAATAGGGTGCGGGGTATCTAACGCGGGCTGCCTGGGCTGTAAACTGCCGCCCCGGCAACGCCCCCCGTCGGGTGCGGCTGTGGTAGGATCGGTTAACGAGGCCAACACCAGACAATGATGAGTTCCGATACCGATTACGATGCTGCGCTTTCGCGGTGGTTTGCCAAGCCGCCGGGGCCGGAGGATGCCAAACCCGACGAAGGGGACGGGTTGTTCGGGTTTGCTCCGAAAAGCGCCGAACATCTGAAGGCTTTGGAGCAGGTGCGCGAATGGGTGCGCGAGCGCTTCAAGCTTTCCTCCGACGCCGCCATTGTGGTGGCGGAAATCGCCTGCACATTGCCCGGCTGCCCGCCGCTGGAAACCACCGTGGCTTTTTGGGAGAATGAGCAGCGACATCACTTCAAGCTGTTCAAACCGGTGGAGGAGGTGACCCGTGACAATCTCCCCTTCGCCTGGATGAAGGACTCGCTGGTCGTGCCGGAGGGGTTCGGCTGCGAATGCTGCTGAGAGGGAGCGCAAGATCATGAGCGGGATTGCTTCTGGATGGAGCCGGTTTGGTCTTCTCGCTCTGCTCGCCCTTTGCGCAAGCATCGGCACCGCTTCGGCGCAAGCCCCCGCCCGCATCGGCGTCGCGGTGCTGCCGTTCGAAAACAACGAAACCAACCAGGAATTTTTCGCTGCCGGACTGACCGATGAAATCGCCGCCGCTTTGACGCAGGTGCGCGGGTTGGATGTGGTGGCGCGTTCCTCCGCATTCCGCTTGCCGCCGCAAGGCCGCGATCCAAAATCGATCGGTCAGGCGCTGAACGCGAGCTATCTCGTGCGGGGCACTACGCGGCTGGTGGGCGATCGCGTGCGCATCTCGGCCTGGCTCGTGCGGGCAGAGGATGGCCGTCAATTCTGGGCGGACAATTATTATGCGGAGATGCCCAACATCTTCGACCTGGAAGAGGATATCGCCGAGAAGATCGCCGCCGCGCTGCACGTCCCGACAGGACTTACCAATGGCGAGGTGCTGGTGCACAGCCGCACCCAGAACATGGAAGCCTATCAGGATTTCCTGCGGGCCAAGGTGATCGCCCGTGCACGGGGCCAGAAGCCGCTTGCCGATGCGGCGGTGCTGCTGGAACGGGTCGTGGCGCGCGATCCGACCTATGCGCCGGCCATCGCTTTGCTGGGTTACGATTACGCGCTGTCGCCGCTTTTCTCGCCGTCGCTGCGCAGCGGCGCGTCTGAGGAAGAGCGCAAGGTGGCGGAGAAGATGGTGCCGCGTGCCGGCTTGCTGGCGCGCACCGCGGTTCAGCTCGATCCTGCCGGTGCCGATGGCTATGTGGCGCTCGGCTATGTCAACATGGTGCAGCGGCGGATGGCCGCCGCCGAGGACGCGTTCAAGGAAGCCCTGGCCCGCGATCCGAACCAATCCGACGGTCTTCACGGCTACAGCCAATTGCTGGCGGCCCTCGGGCGCATCAAGGAATCGCTCGCCATGCGCGAGCATCTCCAACACGTCGAACAGTCGATCGTGAACTACACCGCCGACACCGCGGAGATTTACTGGCTCGATGGCGACACGCCAAAAGCGATTGAAATGCTGCAGCCGTTCCGGCCCGGCCGCACGCTGGAACTCGCCCTCATTCAGGCGTCCGCCGGCCGCTATCGCGAAGCCGCCGCCGCCATCCGCGAAATGCCGGCGACGAATTACCCGCCCGGAATGGCGGAAGCCGCCGCCAAGATTCTCGATTCGGCCCCTGCCGTGGCGGCATCGCCCGAGAGCCTGCCCCGGATTGGCAATCTGAGCTTTGCCTATATGCATGTCGGCGCGCCGGAGCGGGTGCTCGAATTCTACGAGGACGAGATCAAAGGCACGTATTTCCAGCCGATCTCGACCACCTGGTTTTGGCATCCGAGCTATGCCGCGGTGCGCAAGACCGATCGTTTCAAGAGGCTGGCCGCCAATCTCGGGCTGGTGGAATATTGGCGGGCGCGTGGCTGGCCGGCCCAATGCCATCCGCAGGGCGCCACCGATTTCGCGTGCGATTAGGGCGGGTTGGGGAGGATTGAATCGTGAACCACTTCGTCATCGCCGGGCAACCCCGGGCTTGATCCGTGGTCGTTTGCCGGGGCGGCAAGCTCGGACGCCAAGGCTGACCAGGATCTTGCGATCTGGACATAGGCGTCCCGCAGGCGTCCTTCGCCACAGCGGAACGCAGCCATCTCGGC
>DATARE010000093.1:0-1606 GCA_036264295.1 Micropepsaceae bacterium
AGCAATAGCGGGGGCAATCCGGGTGGCAACAACGAATGAGCGCGAGCCTCTATTTTTTCTTGCTGGCCGGCCGCGGTTGTTCCGCTCAGGGCGTGAAGGTGCGCCCGGCGTTGCAGCGGCGGCGTGGGGCGCGAACGATGCGCTAGATAAACAGCGGCGAGATCAGCGATCGCCAAGTTTATTGCGCGATCCCATTGGACGTCCTTTCGGATTCGCGTTATCTCCAGGTTGAAATCTCCTTCTTGTCATGCGCGCCTCGGCCCCCATGATGCTCATAGGCAACAGAAACAAATGAGAATAGCCAAGTATATGACATCTACAGCGGTCATGCTTGCGCTCATTGGACCGGCGCGGGCAGGAGTTGCGGATATCCCGTGCTCATTGGCTTTTAACAGCCAGCTTGATCAAACCACCAAAGCGATGATTGCGAAGTGGCTGGATGGGTTCGACGCGGGGATTTGGGCTGCTGAATTTGTACATGGGCGCAAGCGACTTGAGTTCGATTGCCCTGACTATGACGTAAAGTGTGCTGGCAACAGGTCCCTTTATGTGCTCGGGCTCGTTGAAAAGCAGTGTAAAGAAACCCCGTCCGATGTATTTGGAGTTGCGGCAGCAAAGGCCGAGGGGCATTTGATGGTTTTAACAACGCCGGTTGAAGCCAGCCGCGAGCGCGCCCCCTAATTACGGTTCGTCAAGAACTGCGCGCACTGCGCTGATTGCGCGGCCATGCGCTCGCCGAGTCCCTTGGCATTCCCTCACCGGCCGAAAATTATACGCCGTGCCGAGCGTAAATGCGGCGAACTGTCGCGCGACTTGCCCTCGCATACCTCCTTGAGTTTCGGCTTTTCCATCGCCCCGAGCTTTTTAAGGCGGAAACAGCGCCGTGCCTGGAATGCCGAGCGAGGAGCGGCCGGAAATTCTTACCCTCTGGGGTAATAATTTTAACTGGCCGCCCTGCAGCCTTTGGCACCTTCTCAATTTCAGCCGCGATGCGTTGATTGCCGACGGGGCAGGTGTTCGCAACGCCGCCTGAAACCGGCGCTACGCCGCGTGTCTTTCTCGACAACCGCTACCACACGCGCGGGCCGCCGAGTCTTGGTCTGAACGGTGGTTCGGGCCGAGGTTTGGGGGGCGGTGGGAAGCCCCCGCGCAGCGCCCACGAACTCTCGCCTTTGAACGCGTTCTCGATAGGGCTCGATAAACGGGGAGCGAATGGCGCCCCGGTATAAGCCTGCACGGCCGGATCGGTTTCGAGCTGGGCGCACCCTGTCGGGGCTGCCGGCGGCGGCAACTGCGGGGCGCGGATGACGGCTCCGGGTTCCCGGGATCGGTGGCACTAATCGTGGTCGCCGCATCAATATCGGGATCACATTCCAACTCCGCTTCCAAGTCGCGCTTGATGTCGCTGTTGGACTTCACCTGACTCTCACACGGTTCATGCTTCGACCCGCACCGGGGGCGCCGGCGTACCGGGAGAGAACCTAGGCGAGAGGGACGGTCTTTGACCAAATCGACCTCTTGCGCGGAACACCACCACAAAAATTGACGATCGTCATGGCACTATCGGATGGCTTGTCTAGGTTTGAAACGCTTCGGCAAGGTCGAA
>DATARE010000142.1:0-6409 GCA_036264295.1 Micropepsaceae bacterium
GCCGGCAAGGACGCCATGGACGAATTGTTTCGGCAGACGCGTTCCGTGTTTGTCGCCGATCCGATCGAGCGGGTGAAATTCACCAAGCAGATCGCGTTCAACGTCATTCCGCACATCGATAGCTTCCTCGATTCCGGCTACACCAAGGAAGAGTGGAAGATGATGGTCGAGACGCAGAAGATTCTCGATCCCGATATTCAGGTGGTCGCCACCTGCGTGCGCGTGCCGGTGTTCATCGGCCATTCCGAAGTGGTGAACATCGAATTCGAACGCCCGATCACCGCGCAGCGCGCGCGCGCGCTGCTGCGCGAGGCGCCGGGGGTGCTCGTCGTCGACAAGCATGAGGATGGCGGCTACGTCACGCCGATCGAATGCGCCGGCGAAGACGCGACCTATGTCAGCCGCATCCGCAAGGATCCGACGGTGGAGAACGGGCTCACGATGTGGGTGGTGGCGGACAATCTGCGCAAAGGGGCTGCCCTCAACGCCATTCAGATCGCCGAGTCTCTCATCAATCGCAAGCTGCTGAAGCACGCGGCCTAAAGGAACAGCGTCTCCACCGCATGCCGCAAACGCCCCTCGGACGCTATCGGGCTCTGCTTTCGGCAGGCAAGTTTCAGCCCGATGCCGCACAGGCGCGCGCGGCGGCGGCGCTGGATTCGCTTTATCGCGCGCTGAAGAGCTACCGGCCGCGCATGCGCGGCGTGTTCGATTTCATCTTCGGCGCATCGGCGGCTGAGGCCCCCAAGGGGCTCTACATCCATGGCGATGTGGGACGCGGCAAATCGGCATTGATGGATTTGTTCTTCGCCGCGGCGCCGGTTTCGCGCAAGCGCCGCATCCATTTCAATGCCTTCATGGCGGAGACCCACAGCCGCATCCATGAATGGCGCAGCCTGGCGCAAGGCGAACGTGCGGGCCGCGACGAATTCGTGCGCGAAGCGGGGGACGACCCGATTGCGCCGGTGGCAAAGAGCATCTTTCTTCAGAGCACGCTTCTGTGCCTCGACGAATTTCAGGTGACCGATGTCGCGGATGCGATGATCCTGGGCCGGCTGTTCGAGAAGCTGTTCGCCTATGGTGCGGTGATCGTGCTCACGTCGAATGTCGCGCCCGACCGGCTTTACGAAGGTGGCCTCAATCGGCCGCTCTTCCTGCCCTTCATCGCCTTGATCAAGGACCGCCTCAATATTGTCGAACTCAACGGTCCGCGCGATTACCGGCTCGACCGCATGGCGGGGTTGAATACGTATATCGCGCCGCTTGGGCCCGAGGCCGATGCGGCAATGGATGCGGCATGGCGGCGGCTGACCGATATGAAGCAAGGCACGCCGCTCGCGTTCGAGATTCTGCAGCGCAAATTGATTGTGCCGCAGGCCGCCAATGGGGTGGCGCGCTTCTCGTTCCAGGAATTGTGCGGCGAGTCCTTGGGCACCGCCGATTATCTGGAGCTCGCGCGGCATTTCCACACGATCCTGATCGACCGCATCCCGCAGCTCGGTCCGGAGCAAGCCAACGCAGCGCGGCGCTTCACATTGCTGATCGACACGCTTTACGACGAAAAAGTGAAACTGGTCTGTTCAGCCGCGGCGCCGCCGCAGGCGCTTTTCGCCGAAGGCGAGAACGCGCCCGCCTTTCGCCGAACGGCGTCGCGTCTGGTGGAGATGCAGAGCGCCGACTATTTGCGGCAAGGCCCCGGCGAGCACAAAATCGCCGCGGTGGGCTGAAGGTCAAACCGCTAGGAGCACCTGTAGGCGAAATACCCGATCAACGGCCGCCGAGGAACCAATAGAACTGCATGGCCTTGGATTCGCCCGGCTGCGTCGAAGATTTTTGCCCGTCGGTCGACGCCGCTTGCAAGGTGGCGGGCGTGCCGTTCGACACATAGACCGCATTTTGCAGCGAAGCGGATTGGGCAGGAGCTTGAGCTTCCATGGACGCGCAACCGGCCAAAGCTGTTGCGGCTGCGATGAGAACGCATCCCTTGATCGTCATCTGCTCACCATGAGGTTCGATTTTATATATCCGCCGAACGCGCGCCCCCAAGCTATCGAGCACAAAGAACTCTGGGCTATGGTTTGTCCCAAGTCAAAACAAATGCTGAGGCAAGCCCCTGTCGAATCTCATCAGCGTCATTTTGCTCTTTTTCGGCGGTATACTGATTTATGGGTTCCGCCGCCGGATCATCGCAACTTTCCGCAGCTTCGAGGCGCGGAACACGCGCCGGCGGGCCGAAGAAGCGCGCGCGCTGTACGATAAGCATGCCCATTATCGGCAGACGGTTGAGTTCGCGCAGGAGCAAGTCGAGGAAGTCGCCAGGATCACGGTGCGCGATGAACGCACAGGGGAACCGGTGACGCGCTATTTGTTCCTCGGCGATCAATATCCCACGCGCAGCGAAGCGGAAGCTGTGCGGTTTTCGATGGTGATCGAAAAAGCCCGTGAGTTCTATAAGGATCTGGATCGGATTTATCTCGCCCGGCGCGGGCGCCGCGCATCGATGGCCAATCCGGAGCCCGATCCTTCCAAGCACGAGACCTATACGCCGCCACGAAATTGAACGCGGCTGGAGCGAATTACTCCCTTGTCTTTTCTCGTCGTCTTGGCCGGCCAATGTGCCGGACATCCATGAACACCCGCCCTGACAGCGCTCATGGATCGCCGGGACAATGCCCGGCGATGACGAGATTCATGATTGGCGACTCCTAGCCACACCGCAAACAAAAGGGCCAAGTCCGTGGACTTGGCCCTGATGTCAGGCAATAGGCGTGCGCCTTACGGCAGCAATTCGACGAAGCCGATACGATCCGCGGTGTTACCGCTGAAGAAGATGCGGTTCGGATTGGTCGGATCGATGTCGATGCGGCGGGGATCCTGCTGGGCATAGGACAGCGGGAACTCCGTGAACTTCGAGGTCGCCGGATCGAAGCGGAAGATCTTGTCCACCTGTTGGGCGCTGACCCAGATGAGATGGTTCTTCTTGTCCGCCACCACCGAATACATGCCGAGGCTCGGCGTGGTCGGCGTGTAGACGGTCATCTGCCGGGTCTTGTAATCGACCTTCATCAGCTTGCCGGCTTCCCAGATTCCAACCCACAGATTGCCGTCCCAATCGCTGTTCATGCGCCGGGGCAGTGCGTGACCGCCGACATTGGGAAGCTTGTATTCTTCGACCTTGCCGGTCTTGGGATCGGCACGCGCCATCATGTCGGCGTCGTCCTCGGCCCACCACACCGAACCGTCGCCGGCCACCGCGAGACCGTAAGCGCCCGGGCTTTCCTTGGTCGCCTGATAGCTCGGCGCTTCAAAAGTTTTGAACTCGGCGGTCGCGGGATTGAGCATGCGCACTTCGCGGCCCATGCCCGTTCCCCACACGGTCCCATCGGGATGCAGCGCGAAGGAATTGCCGCCCGCGCCGCCATGGCCTTTCAGCGTCCACGGATAGATGTGGAATGGGGTCTGCGGATTGGCGGCGTTGAACGCCTTGGTGTCGTAGCTCAGCCAGCGATTGTTGGGGCCATCGGCCGTCCACAGAATGCCTTGCGCATTGATCTGCGGATTGCCGAGGCGCTGACGGTCCGCGGGCGCGGGGCCGGCCGGCACTTTCACTTCGGTATATTCATAGGTCTTGGGATCGAAGCGGATCAGAGCGCCGGCGCGTTCGGCCGCCCAACCCACGCCCGACGGATCGGAGGCGATGTCATGGGGCTCCGAATAGCGGCGGGGAAGATCGAGCGTGACGACGCGATATTTCTGGCTCTCGCCGGTCATGGCATAGTTCGGCAGACGGCCATTGATATCGTCGCCGCCCGGCAGCGGTTTGAAATTCGCCGAGGCGTATTTCACGATCGCCGCGGCATCGGCATCGGAGATGTCCGGAATGTTGGCCGCGGCCATGTTCACCCGCATGCGCTTGACCGTGAACTGCCAATCTTCGGGGCTGGAACGCTTGGACAGGATGCGCTGCACGTCGTGACAGACGGTGCATTTTTCACCCATCAGCGCCTTGCCCTCGCCGGTGGGAAGATCTTTCGCATTGGTCGAAATCTTCTCGACCTGCGCTTCGGGCACGCGGCCCGGCCAGGCCGGCGTCAAGAGCGGTCCGCGCGCAGCGGTGAGCGCGACATCGATCTTCGCGGCCTTGCCGGACGCGACATCGATGGGCGCGGAAATCGCGCTCTGATTGGCGGGGCCGATTCCCTGCACCGTATATTTGCCGGGCGGGAGGTCCTTGGCCGAGAACGCACCTTGGTTCTGGCTGACGACCATGAAGCTTAAGCGCTTGTCGGCATTTTTCAGCCGCACAAAGGCGCCCGAAACCGGCTGGCCGGCGGCGTTCTTCACAACGCCTTCCACCGAGCCGGCATTGTCCAGCGCAAGCACCGGCTGTGCGCACAGCATGACCGCACCGGCGGCGACTCCCAAAGCGAGATTGCGCGTGATGTCCTGAAGAATCATTTGGTTTCTCCTCTGCTCATCTCGCCGCGGAGATGAATCGTTTGTTGCAGTCGCGTTTGATAATGACAGGACCAAGCGAGGAACATGTGCAGCGGTCGCTAAGACGCCTGCAGCCGCCGCAATGAGCTACCCTATCTGTAACACATTTCCGAGCCGGTGAGGAGGCGAAGCACTGGGCCGATACGGCTGATTCAGGCCGCTTCGCCCTTCAGGAGGCGCGGCAGCGTCCCAAGGTCGCCGCCGGCATGGCGCATGAAGAACCGCCGCAGCGGCGCGATGCGGTCGACCACGCCAAGACCCAGATCCCGGGCCCATTTCAGCGGCGGAATATCGTTGGAAAACAGCCGATTCATGGAATCGGTCACGGCCGCGAGGGCGAAACTGTCGAAGCGCCGCCAGCGTTCATAGCGGGCCAGAACGTCGAGCTGCCCCCAATCGAGCCCCAGCCGCGCCGCATCCAGCACGGTTTCGGCCAAAGCCGCCACGTCTTTGAGGCCCAGATTCAATCCCTGCCCGGCGAGGGGATGAATGGTGTGCGCGGCATCGCCGGCCAGCGCGAAACGGTCTTTCGCATAGGCCCGCGCCAGCTGAAGCCGCAAGGGATAGGACCAGCGCGGCCCGATGGGCGCGACTTCGCCCAGATGCGTGCCGAAGCGCGCGATCATTTCGGCGGTGAATTTGTCTTGTGGCAAAGCAAGGATGCGCTTGGCCTCCGCGCTGCGTTCCGTCCACACCAGGGAGGCGCGGTTGCCGGTCATCGGCAGAATCGCGAACGGACCCGTAGGAAGGAATTGCTCATAGGCGACGCCATGATGGGGCCGCTCATGGGAGACGGTGATGACGATACCGGTCTGGTCGTAATTCCAGCCCACCGTGGCAATGGCCTGGGCCTCGCGCAAAGGCGAGTCCCGCCCATCGGCGGCAACCGCGAGAGTTGCCTCGATGTTCTTGCCGTCCGACAATGTCAGCACCGCGCGCTGGGCGTTTATCGTCAAACCCGTAGCCGAGGTGCCGGGAAAAAATGCGATGCGTTTTTCCTCGGCGGCGCTGGCGAAAAGCGCCTGCCGGATATGGCGGTTTTCGACGATATGGCCGAGCGGCTCGCCGATCTCGCGATGATCGAAATGCAGCGAGAAGGGGGTGGGGCCGCGTCCCACGCGTCCTTCGTTGACCAGGATGTCGTCGATGGGCTGGGCGTCCTTCTTCAGCCGGTCCCACAGCCCCAAGACCATCAGCATGCGGACGGATGCAAAGGCCAGCGCCGACACGCGCCCGTCGAAGCGCTCGTCTTCCATTTGCGCCCGCGTCAAGGGATCGGCAACCGCGACTTCGAGGCCGCCTTGCGCCAGCGCCAGCGCCAGCGTGAGGCCCACCAGCCCGCCGCCGGCAATGACCACATCCTTTTGCATCGCGCCCGGATTCATTTGCACGCCGCCGCGGCGAGCCGCAATCGCGAACGCTTCGTCCACCATATCGTCAGCCCCGTGACGGCCAGGAAGAGCGGCAACAGCCCCGCGAGGAAGACCAGAAACGTCCATAGCCAGCCCACTCCGGTGCTGAAATGCAGCGCATAGGCGACATTCAAAATCCGGTCCGGCAGCGGATAGTTTCTAGGATCGTCGATCACCACGGTGCCCGCATGGCTGGGATCGAAGGCCACCGTGATCGGGGGAATGGAGGGCGCGAAGCCTCGCGTCTCCAGCTGCACCATCATCGGGGCGTCGGGCGCGCGGGAAAGCAGAACCCCAACCGCGCGCGTGTTGGGGACCGCTTGTGTCGCGATGGCAATGGCTTCTTCGGGGCCGATGGGCCAAGTCTTTGGAAATCCCGGGGGGATTGGCATGGCCGCGCGATCATGGGCCCGAAAGGCCGCCTGCACCGCGCCGCTGACCGTCTGGGGAAATGCGAGATAGATGCCGCTCACGCTGAGCACGAGGAAGACCAGAAAGCC
>DATARE010000202.1:0-14451 GCA_036264295.1 Micropepsaceae bacterium
GGTTCGGCCCACGCTTCCTGCATTCGACAGGCCAAGCGTACAAAGGCGGACCGAACAGCGGCGTCTTCCTTCAGATCACCGCCAGCCGCACCCTTGACATTCCGGTTCCCGGCCGCAAATACAGTTTCGGCGCGGTTATCGATGCCACCGCCGAAGGCGATTTTGCCGTTCTGAACGAGCGCGGCAGGCGGGCGATGCGCGTGAATCTGGGTGCAAACGCAGGTGCCGATTTGGCACGGCTGCGCGATGCGGTCCGTGCTGCGCTCGGCTGAAAGCGTTACCGTCGCAAAATGTTCGAAAGCCGGAACTAGGCTGGCACAAATAACCGTTCGGCGCGTTTAATAGCCGCCTGCGGGGGCCGTCCAGCCCGGGGGGAGGGCGCATTCACCATGTCACAGGTTCCAGCCTCAATGTATCGCGCCTCATCGAACGATTCCGTCGGCAACGACAGCATTTTCCTGCAGCATTATTATTCCGTCCGTACACTGACGGAACGCCTGGTCGCCACATTGGAGCCGGAGGATCAGTGCGTCCAATCCATGCCGGACGCGAGCCACGCGAAATGGCATCTTGCGCACACCACCTGGTTCTTCGAAACGCTGGTGCTGATGCCGCATGCGCGCGGTTATGATCCCTACGATGCGCGCTATCATTATCTGTTCAACTCCTATTACGAAGCGCTGGGTCCGCGGCACCCAAGACCTCAACGCGGTCTTTTGACCCGTCCCAACACGGAAGAAGTGCTCGGCTATCGCCATCACGTGGATGCCGCGATGAAGCGGCTGTTCGAGCGTTCGGGCCAGACCGACCGCCTGAAATTCGAAAACCTGGCCGAACTCGGCCTGCATCACGAACAGCAGCATCAGGAATTGATCCTGACCGACATCAAGCATGCGTTTTCCTGCAACCCGCTGCTGCCGTGTTACACGCCGCTGCCGCCGCTGCCCGTGAAAAGCGCGCCGCCGCTCGGCTGGAGCGATTATGCCGGCGGCATTGTGCCCACCGGCCATGCCGGCGAGGATTTCGCGTTCGACAATGAAGGCCCGCGCCATCTGGTCCTGCTTTCGCCCTACCGGCTGGCATCGCGGCTGGTGACATGCGGCGAGTATCTGGCCTTCATCGAAGATGGCGGCTATCGGCGGCCGGAATTGTGGTTGTCCGATGGCTGGGCGGCGGTTCAATCGCAAGGCTGGGACGCGCCGCTCTATTGGGCCAACGAGGATGGTACCTGGCGCGCGTTCACGCTGAACGGCGTGCAGCCGGTCAACCGTGACGAGCCGGTGACGCATGTCAGCTTCTACGAAGCGGCGGCCTTTGCGGCATGGGCCGGCAAACGCCTGCCGACAGAATTCGAGTGGGAAGCTGCCGCTATCACAGAACCTGTCGCCGGAAATTTCCTCGATCCCGCGCGGCCGCATCCCAAGCCTGCATCGGCGGGCGAAAAGATCGCACAGATGTATGGCGATTGCTGGGAATGGACGCGTTCGGCCTACGATCCCTATCCGTGGTTCAAGCCGCTCTCCGGCGCGGTTGCGGAATATAATGGCAAGTTCATGTGCGGGCAGATGGTCCTGCGCGGCGGTTCCTGTGCAACGCCGCCAGGTCATGTCCGGCCCTCTTATCGCAATTTCTTTCCGCCCGCGGCGCGCTGGCAATTCTCGGGCATCCGGCTTGCGGAGGACGTATGAGATCGCGCGCCAATATTGCCGTCCTCGGCCGTTGCGAGACAGCACCGTGCGATGAGGATTTCACCGACGCGCTGCTGAGCGGTTTGCGGCGCACGCCCAAAAGCATTCCGTGCAAATTCTTCTACGATGCGGAAGGCTCGCTGCTGTTCGAGGAGATTTGCACACTTCCGGAATATTATCCGACCCGGGTGGAGCTTGCTCTTCTTCGCACCCATGCCAGGGAGATGGCGGCCGAAATCGGACCCGGTGCGGAGATCGTGGAATTCGGGGCCGGCGCGGGCGAGAAGATTCGCCCCCTGCTGGATGCGCTGGAAAATCCGCGCGCCTATCTGCCCATGGACATCTCCGGGCCTTATCTGAAGACAATCGCGGCCGGCCTGCAGACGCGCTATCCGCGGCTTGCCATTCAACCCATCGTCGGGGATTTCGCGCAGCATTTTTCGCTGCCACCATCATCGGGCGGACGGCGGATCGGCTTCTTCCCCGGTTCGACGATCGGGAATTTCGAACCGAGACAAGCGCGCGAATTCCTGGTCCATGTCGCCGGCATGCTGCGCGGCGGCGGCCTTCTGGTGGGCGTGGATCTGGTGAAGGATCCGCAGATCTTGCACGCGGCCTATAATGACAGCGCCGGTGTGACCGCCGCGTTCAACAAGAATCTTCTGGCGCGCGCCAATCGCGAGGCCGGCGCCAATTTCGATCTGGATCAGTTCGATCATTACGGGTTCTACAACCCGCTGCTGCACCGGGTCGAAATCTATCTCGTCAGCAGGAAGGCCCAGCGCGTGAAGATTTGCGGGCGCAGCTTCGCATTTGCCGAAGGCGAGGCCATTCACACCGAATATTCGCACAAATATACGGTGGAAGATTTCCGCGCCCTGGCGCAGTCAGCCGGATTTATTCCGCGCAATGTCTGGACGGACGACGACCGCCTCTTCAGCATCCACTGGCTGGAAGCGCCGTAGACTCGCCCCCTCCGTCTCGCCCGAATTCGGGCTCGACACCTCCCCCGCTCCGCATGGGAGGAAAATCTCCGCTTCATTTCCTCCCCCGCCTGCGGGGGAGGTGGCCTGAAAGGCCGGAGGGGGCGGATCGGCCTCAGCTCCACAAATCGCGGAATTGGGTTGCGACCACGTCTTCGTAACGCGGGTTGCCTTTCAGGATTCCCACATCGCGCGCGAATTGGTTCATCCCGCTCACGAAGTCCGGCGAAATCGACGCATCGTAATAGGGAACATCGCGCCGGATCAGTTCGGCGATCAAAGCGGCTTCCGAGGGCGGAAACAATTTCTTTCCCACCTCGGTCGCGCGTTCCGGATCGGCCCGCAGCGCGCTTTGCGTCTTCACGATGGCGCGCACCGCCGACGCCGCGACGTCAGGCTTGGCCGCGATCAAGGCATCGGTGGTGGCAACGGATGCCATCGTATAGTTGAAGCACACTTTGGGTCCGTCGCCACGGCGCACATCCAGCACCATGGTGCCCACGCCCCGGCGCACCGCAACCTCGGCCCCCATCCCATTCGCCCAGAAGCCGTCGATCTTACCGTCTTCGAGCGCCCGCGCCGCGGTGACGCCGAAATTCACGCCTACGCCTTGTGCGCCCGGCACCGGCGCGATGGTCACGCCGTCGCGCGCCGGATCGATGCCCGCTTCGATCAGCAATCGGCGCAAGCCCATCTCGACCCAGGGCGCCGCTCCGATGCGTTTGCCTTTGACGATGGAAATGTCACCCCGACGCGCGTTCAAATCGGCGCGCATGATCAGGAACCAATACATGCCTTGCGCCTGCGCACAGAGAAGCTTCACGCCTTGCCATTCGGGGAATGCCGCGAGCGCCGAATGCGCCGAGCCGCCGACGAAATCCACCGCGCCGTCGCGCAATGCCGCATAGGCCTTATCGACCGGAAAGATCAGTTCGAGCGAAACATCCAATCCCTCATCGCGAAAGAAGCCCAATTCGATGGCCGCCGCCGCGGGGAAATAGGAATTGGAGATGATGTCGGGAACGGCAAGCTTCATGTCGGATCTTTCTGCAATATATCGCGCAACCATGCAGCAATCCCCATGAGCGCGGCGTCTTCCTGTTCGAAGCCCAGGATTTGCAGGCCCAGCGGCATGTCTTGATCGTTCAGAACCGGAAGCGACATCGCCGGCACGCCGAGCATCGAACCCGCCACCGCGAAGATGGGGTTGCCGGTGGAAGCGAGCCCTTCCGGCGCCGCACCAGTGGCTGACAAGGTAATCACGCCGTCGGCAATCGCAGCCAGCTTGGCATAGACCGCGCGAATGCGCGCCCTTTCCGCGAGCGCCGCGCGGTAATCCTCGATGCGCATGCGTTCGGCTTCCGCCAAACGGTCCAGCATGATTGTGCTCAAGCCCGCCGCGTTCTTCTCGCGATAGGTGTTGAGCGGCCAGCGCGATTCCCACGCATTCACCACGCCGGTGATGGCGCGGGCTTGCGTCAGCGCGGCCTCGATTTCCGCAACCAGCGCATCGTTGCCTCGGTCCAGCAGGCGGATGTCAGCGGCCCGTATCCGGGTGATGGCGTTTTCGAAGGCCGCTTTGGCGCCGTCCGATGCCAATGACCAGCCGCTCGTCTCCAGCACCGCGAGCGCGCGCGGCCGCTTGGCTGCCGGCATCTCTTCGGGTCCCGCGAGGCCCGGAAATCCGGGATCGCCGCCGGCGCGCTGCGCAACGGCCCAGCAGAAATTCCACGCATCGTCCAAACATGCCGCCAACACGCCATGGCAGCTTTGCGACAACCCGTCATGGCTCCCGCCGCGATTGATGGCGCCCAGACTCGGCTTGTATCCAACGCAGCCGCAAAAGCTCGCCGGGCGGATGATGGAGCCGACGACCTGTGTGCCCAGGCCTGCCGAGATCATGCCCGCGGCAACCGCTGCCGCCGAACCGCTGCTCGACCCGCCGGGCGTGCACGCCAGGTTCCAGGGATTGCGCGTGCCGCCGGGAAATGTGGCGGCGAATTCTGTCGTCACGGTTTTTCCCACGATCACCGCGCCTGCTTCGCGCAAGGCCGCAACGCTGGCCGCGTCACGCCCCGATTGCCAATCCTTGAACAGCGGCGAACCCATTTGCGTGGGCATGTCGATGGTTTCGACGATGTCTTTGATCCCCACCGGCATGCCGTCGATTTTCGACAGCGGTGTGCCGGCCTTCCAGCGCGCGGTGGAACGGGCGGCAGCGGCCCTCGCGCCTTCCAGGTTCAGATGCACGAAGGCGCCAATGCCGGCATCATGCGCATCGATACCGGCGAGGCAATGTTCCAGGAACGCGCTCGGCGTATCCGTGCCGGCGGCAAAACACGACAGCGCGGATTGGAAAGGCCACATCGGTCCTCGGGAGCCTATTTGCGGCTTTCGTCGTAATAATGGATTTCATACAGCATGCAGCCGCCATCGGATTTGAACGGCCCGTGATGAACCCCGGGCGGGCGGCAGGCATAGGTGGGGCTCAGGAACCGCTCGCCGCCTTCGCCCTGCGCATCATTGCCCACGATCAGATCGCCGGAAAGAAGATACACCTCTTCCCAATGATCGTGCACGAACGGTGCCGTGGTGAAAGCGCCAGGATCGAAGCGCAGCAGCCGCGTGCGGCTTCCCATTTTTTTTGTCTCGTCGATATCGCTTGCCAAAATCTTCTGCTTGATGCCGGAGGGATAGCCCTTCGGCGTGGCCCAGCCCGAATTCATGTCGAGCGCGGTGAATTCCAGATGCGGTTTGTTCATCGGCATGGGAAGTCTCGCACTGTGGGTAAAACATATAGTTTGGTGTCATCCCCGGCGAGGCGTGCGCAGCAGGGCGAGGGAAGGGGACCCACTAAGGAAAAGCTGCGTGCAACCGGTGACGAATGGGTTCCCTTCCCCTCGCGACATTGTCGCTCGGCCGGGAATGACAGGAAGGAATAACAAGCAGCTGGCATCAGACTCTTCAACCCAAATTGGGAAGGCTTACGACATCGTAGCCGTGTTGAATCTTGCGCTTCAGGACCGGGTCTTCAATCTCGAATTCGAAACGTTCCGCCGGACGAAGCCCGCCATGCACGGCGAGCGTGCCGCAGAACATCAGCGTGCCGTCGGCAAGCCCGGTTTTGGCGTAGCGGCCGATCAGGTCTTCGGGATGGCGCATCGCCGCGACCGACCCTTCCTGATACAGCACGCGATTGCCGCCGATGACTGCATAAGAGCGCAAAATGAGCCGATCCCAATGCGCGGCCACATCCTCGAACCGCCAAAAGGCGGGCGCGATGGGTTTTTCGCACATCTGCTTGGAGACCGAGACGCCATAGGCTTCGACTTCGCGGTCCGTGTGATCTGAACCTGTGCCGACCCAGAGCACGCCCCCCGTCTGCAGCAGCGCAAATTCCACTTCGCCGCTGGACTGCCCGCCCAAAACCTGGATGGACGCCTCTGTCGTCAGACGTGCCGCCGCCACGCGATAGAAAATCGGCGTGGTGGCAGGGCGCTTCACGCCAAGGACTTCCAACTCCTTGATGTGCTTTTCCACCGCTTCGGCATCGCGGCCCGTCCAACCGGCAATCACGGCCTGTTCAACGGCCGCATCCTGCCGGCGCACATCGCCCTTTGCCGCTTGCAGTTGCAGAGACAGAATTCGTCCGGCCATTGCGGCTCGCGCTGTTTGAGGCTGCTGCCGGGCATGTCGCACGATTGCGTCAACCGGTCAAATCGCCTGCGTGGCTGGCCCCGGATCCGCCCTCACCCGGTCTTGCGCGTCTTTTCCCGCTTGTCGACATATTCCCGGAGCGCGCGATTGATATCGGTCTGATATCCTTCGCCGTTTGGCGCGTGGTCCTTGAACCAGGCCACGACGTCGGCGTCGATGCGCAACGTAAGTTGCTGTTTCACCGGACGGTAGAACACGCCGCGCTTGGCTCCAGACCAGTCCCGCACTTCGGGTATCTTGCGCGTATCGATCCTGTCTTCCGGCCGCCGTGCCAGCGCGTCCAGTTCCGCTTGTTGTTGCTTCGCGCGGAGCGGTTTAGAAATCGCCTTCCTCATACGCCTTCCTTTCATGCGCCGTCGCTTTGCGCGCGCTAATGATACGACCGACACTTTGGCCGGTTTGGTCGGGCTCCGGCCAAGTATGCACAACGAACACCACAACGTTCCGGATCGTGCCGATGGTTTGCCAACGCCCATTCTCCGCGGTGTCCGGTTTCGAAGCCGCCAAAGGATCATCGAACACCAGCTGGGCCGTTTCAAAACTGAGTCCATGATCCCGCTTATTGACTCGGTTTTTTCCCGGATCCCATGTCCAGTGCAAAGCGGTCCACCCCGATGTAGTTACGTAAATGTAACTACATCGGTCCGGATGGTCAAGATTGTGGCGCGATCTTGCCCGCCTACCGAGACCGGCCTACGCTCAGCGGAAAACCCCTCGTGGTCGTGCCGCAGCCTGCTGAAGGGCGCGGCTGCGCCGCGCATGACAATGCGCCCCTGGCGCGCCGGGTGAGGGCTGGGTAAGAATCAAGAAAAACAGGAGGCGCGTTTGTCCGCACGTATCAATCATGTCGCCATCACCAGCGACTCCTACGCCATGAACGCCCGCTTCTATGAGGCGCTGTTCGGGATGAAGCCGGGCAAGCGCACCCTGCCGCCGGCACGCGCCATTTCGCTCGGCGACGGCTATGTCGGCATGACCCATATCGGGCGGCGCGACGGGCGCACCGGCGGGCTCGACCATTTCGGCATCGAGGTCGACGACATCGACGACACCATCGCGCGCATGAAGGCGTTCGATCCCGAACTCGACGCGCTGAAACGCCCGCCCATCCGGCCCTATGCCGCCTATAGCGCGCACGATCCCGACACCAACATCTTCGACCTGTCGCAGAGGAATATCGGCTTCCAAAAAGATGTCTATGCCGAGAATACGGGCGAAGAGGCGCGGCCACGTACCATCTCCCACATCGCGCTCAGAACCCGCAACGCCGAACGCTGTGCCCAATTCTATGCGGAGGTGTTCGGGCTGGCGGTGTTGAACCGGCCCGCCGATGACGAGAATTTTTATCTGTCGGACGGGCGCGTGACGTTGCTCATCCTGCCGTGGAAGCTCGCCGATTATTACGGCATGGACCCGGCGCGCACCGGGCTCGACCATATCGGTTTCAAAGTCGAAAGTGTGGATGCGGTGAAGCGCGATCTGGAATTCCTGATCGGGGAAAATCCCCTCATGCATGGCCGGCCGCTGGGCTATGGCAGCGAAGGCGAGGCGCGGCTGAAGCTGTTCCAGAAATGCCCGCTCGACTGCCACCATTTCACGGATGTCGAAGGCGTCTATATCGACGTCGCGACGGACGAAGGGCGTTAGTCCATGACGAAAAAAATCCTGTCATTCCCGGCCGAACATTGCGCAAGCAATGTGAGGGGAAGGGAAACCATCTCTGTAAAACCGCGAAAAATTTTCGCCGTATGGGTCCCCTTCCCTCGCCGTGTTCCACGGCTCGCCGGGGATGACATCGGCGGGAATCACACACAGCGGGGGAACGTCTGATGCCGGCCAAACTCAACCATGTCGCCATCGCGTCGGACCAATATGCGCTGAACGGCCGGTTTTACGAAGCGTTGTTCGGCATGAAGCCATCCAGCAAGCCGCGCCCTGCGCGCTCGGTCGTGATCGGCGACGGCTATGTCGGAATGAACTGCATTCCGCGCCGCGACGGCCGCTATTCCGGGCTCGACCATTTCGGCATCGAGGTGGAAAATCTCGAAGACACGATTATCCGTATCCAGAAATTCGATCCCACGCTGAGCGCGCTGAAGCGTCCGCCGATCCGCCCCTTCGCCGCCTACAGCGCACATGATCCGGACGTGAATATTTTCGATCTGTCGCAGAAGGACATCGGCTTCCAGAAGGATGTCTATGCCGAAAACACGGGCTCGGAATCGCCGCGCCATATCAGCCATATCGCGCTGCGCACGCGGCATGCCGAACGCTGCGCCGAATTCTATAGGGAGGTGTTCGGTCTGAAACCCGCAGACCGTCCCAGGGACGAGAATTTCTATCTCACTGACGGACGCATGATCCTGATGATCATTCCGTGGAAGATCGGCGATTATTATGCGCAGGACCCCGCGCGCACCGGGCTCGACCATATCGGCTTCAAAGTGGAATCGGTCGAGCAGGTGAAAAAGGACATGGAATTTTTGATCGGCGAGAACCCGCATATGCGCACGCGCGCTTTGGGTTATGGTTCGGAAGGCGAGGCGCGGCTGAAGCTGCTGCAGAAATGTCCGCTGGGCTGTTTCCACTTGACCGACATCGAAGGCGTGCACATCGACGTGGGGGAGTAGGCGCACATTGCGACCCTCCCCTTGAGGGAGGGCGGAAGTCACATTGGCGCCCCGGCGTCACAACAAGAGAAATTTTTCTCCACGGGGACATTGAAACCAGCGACTCGCTCCTCTTGTCATTCTCTTCCGCGATTCACACATGCTTTGGGCCGGAACCTGATGAGGGGGCGTTGTCGACCGTCTTCAGCGTAGGTTTCGGCCGGCGTTTGCATCTCCTGTCCGCGTAACGGACGGACGGGAAAAGCTCCGGCGGCCTGCCGCTCTCCACGAGAGCAGGGTCAAACGAGGATGCGAAGGCGGCGCTTTCACCCGACCGCTGTCCTTCCGACAGGAAGGCCGGGCGGCAGGGCCGGGATGCCGATAGACCGGTCAGGGCTTTTTCGAAGCCTGGCCGGCGAACGAAGGCGTGTTGCCCAAAACCGCCGGGCGTGAGGGCCGGAAACGGCACCTTTTTCCTTTTTGCAAACGTGACTCGCCCAACCGGCGCCTCACGCCATCCCCTCATTGTGCGGTGACGTGCGCGGATTTGGTCCGTGTACAGATTATTATATCTCACCGTGGCCTGGCTTGACCCGGCCATGGTGAAGCGGGGCGTTACCCCGTGCCGCAGATGACGTTGAGCAGCGCCTGCCGGCCGCTCGCCACCGCATCCAGCGCACGGTCCAGCGCCTTGGGCAGCGCGGCGGCGTCCGTCACCTATTCGCCATAACCCCCCACCGTCTCGATGGCTTTCTCATAGCGCGTGCCGGGTTCGAAATAGGTCAACGGTTCGCGATTGCTCTTGGCCGCGTAACCGTCCGGATAGACATCGCGCGTGTTGCGGCGGACCGCATTCCACATCTCGTTGTTATAGATCACGGTCAGTGTCGGAAGCTTCTCGGCCTTGCCGACATAATGCGCGGCAATCGGATTGCCGAACATGTAGGAGCCGTCGCCCACCGCGCAGATCACCAGTTTGTCCGGCGAGGCCGCCTTCATGCCGAGCGCGGTGCCGAGACTCCAGCCCAGCGCCCCGCCCTGTCCCAGCGAATAATAGGTGCCGGGCTTGGTGAAATTCAGATGCTCCGACGGGGTCAGCGCCTCCTTGACGACAATGCCGTCCTCGCCCTTCACCTGATTGATGCAATGATTGATCCAGCCGGGGTGAATGGGCGAACCGTTCTTCGCCTTCTCCAGATTCGCCGCGGTCCGTGCCGTCATCTTGTCGCGCGCCTCGGCTATACGCTGGCGCCGCGTTTCAATACGGGGGGCCGCGCTTTTCTCGCGCGCCGCGAGCGCCTCGCTCAGCGCCGGCAGCGTAGCCCCGATAATACCCGTAATCGCCAGATCGCAGGGAAAGCCGCGCAACGGATAATTGGCGAAAATGGGATCGGCGCCGATGTGGATGATCTTGGTGTCGGCGCGTGGCGCCTTGTGCTTGGGCACCCATGGCACATCGGCTTCCAGCACGACGATGACATCGGCGACATCGAAATAGCTTTCGGGATTGCCGCCCAGATGCATCGGGCTGTTCGACGGCATGCTCATATAATGATGCTTGCGCTCGAACACCGGAATCGCGAAGCGCTCGGCCAAAGCGGCCAATTTCGCGACATCGGCTTCCATGCGGCCCGCCGCGCGCGTGATGATCAGCGGAAATTGCGCCGCGGCCAGCATACCGGCGGCTTGGTCGATGGCGCGCGCATCGGGAAAAGCCGGCGAAGGCGTGGCATGGCGCGACGGCGAGGCGTAACGGAAATCCTTGACCGGCGCGGCCAGGGTTTCGCGCGGCAGCGTCATATAGACCGGCCCCATCGGCTCGGTCATGGCGATGTTGAGCGCGCGGTCAACGGCGGCTTCCAGCACCTCGCCATTGGGCAACTCGTAATCCCATTTGACGAATTCGCGCACCATCGCGCGCTGGTCGCGCATTTCCTGCGGCCAATGGATTTCACCGCTGCGCATGCCCATCAGCGCGCCCTCTTCCGAATAGGGCGTGCGGCCGGAGGTGAACAGCACCGGAATATTGCCGCGCCAGCCATTGATGAGGCCGCAGATCGCGTTCGCGGTGCCGACATTGACATGCACCATCACGGCCTGCGGGCGGCCCGTCTGCAGATAATAGCCCTGCGCCATGGCGATCGCGACGTTTTCATGCGGCACGGTGATGGGCTTTGGCACCTTCGTACCGTGCGCCTGCGCCTTCGCGTAAGCTTCGATCAGCGGCGCGAAATCGGTGCCGGCATTGGCGAACAGATAATCGATGCCCCGGTCGGCGAGCAGTTCGAGATAGGCATCGGCAACGGTGCCGGAGGCAATCGTTTTGGTCGGCACGGAAAACTCCGTTCAGGATTTCAGGAACGGCACTGCGAGACGCAGGAATTCGTCCGCCGCGTCCCACGGGACCAGATGCTTGCAATCATCGACGATATTGATATCGAGCTGCGGAAATTTTTCCTCCAGCAGCGCTGCGCGTTCGGCCGCATGGGCGCGGTCGTTGCGGCCGAAGATCATCAACAGCGGCACTTTCAATTCGATCAGCCGCTGCCACAGCGCAATCTTCGGCTCCTTCGGCGGTTCGGCCTCGGCCGCTGCATTGCGCGCCACGAACGCCTCGAAATTCTTGCCGATGCTGCGGGCATGGCGCAGCGCCAATTCTTCCGGCGTGATCAGCTCGTGATGGAAAAGATTGGCCTCGAGCAGCTTGCGCGTGTCCTCCAGCGTGGGCTCCGATTCCGCCATGCGCCGCTCCAGCCGCTGCTGCGCCGCCCCGCCGCGATCCTCACCTTCGCCATCCAGCGGCGGCAACAGGCTGCCGGTCCCCAGCACGACCACATGGCTGTAACGCGCGGGCTCTTTCAGCGCGAGCTGCACCGCCGGGTTGCCAGCCTGGGAATGACCGACCAACGCCACCTTCTTCAGACGCAACGCATCCATGAATTTCGGAATCATGTCGCGGCGATAGGCGGCGGAAAGATCCGTGGGCACATCGGAGAGGCCAAAGCCGGGCTGATCGAAGGCGATGGCCTGGAATCCGGCTTCCGCAAGCGGCGTCAGATTGCGAACGAAGACATCGGCGGACGAGCCGAGCGAGGCGCCATGCAGCAGCAGAACAGGCTCGCCATCGCCCTCCTCGATGTAACGGATCTTCAGCCCATCGACGGTGATGAAATTGTCTTCTACGCGAGTCATGAGATCGCTGCTCATGCTCCACTCCTCTTTGGTTCTCGATTTATATCACAATGGCGGAATTATTCGTCGGTGATGTCAATCCAATTTCCGTCAGGATCGCTCATCTGCCATTTGCCGCCGGCCTGTTTTTCGAAGAAGCGCCGGCGTACGTCCGATTCCGGACTGCCGCCCAACGGAACCGGAGCCAGATAGGGATTGGCCCCCGCAGTCTCGGCGACGTGGGCCTTGAACGCCACCAGATTTTCCACACGGAACCCAAGATGATCGGGGCCGGGGCGCTTGATCGACATGCCCTCGAAGGTGGGGATCGACCAGGGAAGAATCGACAGCGTCACGCGGCCATCGGTGAGATGATAACCCAAGGCGGCGTTGTTGCGGTTCACCGGCTGAAGCTCGAACACATCGGCGTAGAATTCCGCGCATTGTTCGGCATTGGGCGTGCGGATGGCGAATTTGTTGAAATAGCGATCCTGCGCCCAGCCCTCCGCGGCGATATCCGCATAGACCTCCTTGCGGGTGTCGTCCCTTTTCTGGGCGAGATCGAACACATTGCCATCCGGATCATGTCCGCTATAGGCCGCGAACGGACGCGCCGACGGGCGTTTCACGATGTTGGCGCGTTTGTGCTTTCTCTGCATGCGCTCCAGCACCGGCGCCACATCGTCCACGACCATGCCGAAATGATCGATCCCGCCGACATAGCCGTCGCGCCGCGGAATGAGATTGAGCCCGACATAACCGTCGCCCGTGGTTGCGGCGGAGCCGTGGCGGCTTCTCTTCGATGGTCTCAGCCCGAACACCGCCTGGTAGAATTTTTCCAGGGCCGGATAATGCGGGCTGATGATCGCCATATGGTTGATCTGCGCGAACATCGGCTTAAATCATTCGTCGGTGATGTCGAGCCAATTGCCGTCGATGTCGGTCATCTGCCATTTGCCGGTGGCGCTCTTCGTGAAGAATTCGTGGCGCACTTCCGATTCCGGGCTGCCGCCCAGCGGCACCGGCGCGAGATAGGGATTGGCGCCGGCCACCTCCGTCACATGCTTCTTGAAGCCGTCCAGATCCTCCACATGGAAGCCCAGATGATCGGGGCCGGGGCGCTTGATGGACATGTTCGCGAAAATCGGAATCGACCAGGGCAGGATGGAAAGTGTCACCCGTCCGTCCGTCAGATGAAATCCCGGCGACTCGGTCTTGCGATTCACCGGCTGAAGCTCAAATACATCGGCATAGAACTCGGCGCATTGCTCGGCATTGGGCGTGCGGATGGCGAATTTGTTGATGTAGCGATCTTGATGCCAACCCTTCTCGGCCACTTCCTTGTAAAGGTCCTTGCGCGTGTCGTCCTTTTTCTGCGCAAGATCGAACACATTGCCGTCGGGATCATGCCCGCTGAAGGCGGCATAGGGGCGCGAGGATGGCCGTTTCACGATGTTCGCTTTCTTGTGTTTTTTCTGCATGCGCTCGAGCACCGTGTCGACATCGTCCACCACCATGCCGAAATGATCGATGCCGCCGACATAACCGTCGCGCCGCGGAATCAGCTGCATGCCGACATAGCCGTCGGAGACGAGCGGCGCATCGGTCAAACGAAAGGCGGAATATTTCAGCCCGAACACCGCCTCATAGAATTTCGCAAGCGTGTTGTATTGATGGCTGATGATGGCGGTATGGTTGATCTGCGCGAACATCGAGGTCTCCAGTTACAATTTCTGAACTCATGCCAAAACGCGGCGTGCGTCCGGCTCCGCTTTTGTCTCCGAGGTTTTGGCGCGCACATTGGCAAGGAGCAGAATCCAAACGCAGCCGAAAAACATCGGTATCGAGACCAGAAGATACATCGTCTGCAAAGGCCAATGCAGCGCCAGCATGGTTCCGGCAAACATGATGCTGATTATCGAGCCGATGCGGGCAAAGCCATGCGCCCAACTGACGCCGGTGGAGCGGATATCCGTGGGATAGAGCGTCGCGGCAAGGGCGGCCAGCGTGATCTGGGTTCCGATGTTGAAGAATCCCGAAACGAAGATGGTTGCCGCCAAGGGATAGAATGCCCCGCCCGCCCAGCCGATCAGCGCGATGAACAGGCCACCGCCCGCAAAAGACGCGGCCAGAACCTTGTAGAAGCCGAACCTGTCGGCAAGGAAGCCGAGCGTGATCACACCCAGCATGCCGCCGAATTGCAGCGAAGCCGCGGCGCGCAACGCGGCCGCTTCCGGCAAGCCGGTCTCGGTGGTCAGCGTGGGCAGCCAATTGTTCAGGTAA
>DATARE010000218.1:0-2609 GCA_036264295.1 Micropepsaceae bacterium
CCCTTGGCATAGGCGCCGGGCGTCATCGCTTCCACCTTGAGGCAGAGATCGTGGAGCCGCGAAGGACCGGAGAGGCCGGCATCGAGGGCGGCACCCATGACGCTCGAGCCCTTCACGAGCTCGGCTTTGGCGCGCTGAAGCGTCAGATGCGCGACAAAGGCTTTGGGACTGACGCCGGCGAGGCGCGAGAACTCGCGCTGGAAATGATAGGGCGATAGACCCGCCACGCGCGCGGCGTCATCCAGGCTCGGTTGCGTTTCGAACTCCCGCGCGAGATAGGCGATCGCCTGCCCGATACGGTCATAGGCGCTGGTGGAAGCGGTGATGTTTTTGGCTGTCTGTAACATGAGGCCAATTTAGAGCGGGCCCCGCGGCGTTGCGACCCGTTTCTTGCGGCCCTTATAACGACGGCGTGAAGTTGCGCGCCTCACGCAAGGCCCGCCGCAGCGCTTCAGCCAGGCTGGCACGTTCTTCCGCGCCCAAGAAGGAACCGACGATCCAGCGAGCCCGGCCCGAAACCAGCGCAAGCTCCGCGCCCATCAGCTCAGGATCGTCATGGTCGACGCGCAGCCAATAGGGATTGAGCTCTTCGCGTTTGACGGCGCCCTTTGCGCTCACCCGTTCGATGACGAACATATCGCTGGTCAGCACCAGATGCTCATGTTTGCGGCTGGCGCGCACGCTCGCGCGCATCGCCAATGCGAGCAGAAGAACATCGGCGCCAAAAAACGGTGTCACAGGCCATGCGCCGCGAAGCGCAAACAGGATGCCCGCCGCAAAACTGAAAATCGCCACGAAGCCGATCACCAGCGCCAAACCGCGCCGGCTCAGCGGACGGTTGGGCTGCAAAACGGCGTCGAAGAAAATGCGTTCCATGCCCCCAATCTACCCTATCTCCAAAAATGAGGAAGCCCGCGTTTGTCGCGGGCTTCCCCTTCACGACGCGCCGCTTTTAACGGCGGCAGCGCCGATTGTATTCCGCTTCGCCGCCATGATCGCGCCAGAACGGATCACCCAGATTCAACGTGCAAGGATCGGTTGCCGCGCCAACAGCCGCACCACCGAGGCCGCCAATCACCGCCCCAGCACCGGCATTGCCGGCCAGAGAGCCGACTGCTGCGCCGGCGCCAGCGCCCAAAAGTCCGCCTGATACGGCCCGGTCGCCCGGCGTCGTGCCGCAAGCCGAAAGCGCCAGCGCGCTCAGAAGAGCTGCCGCTGCAGCGATGGTTTTTGCGTTCTTGATCACCATTTCCATTTCCCCATTTTGGGTTCTGGTTGAAAACGGCGGCCCCACCAAATCGTTCCGCTTTGCGGAGCGTGCCATTGTCCTTAGACTTCAGCCTGTCCTTTCGAGAATATCCCATGCCGCGCCGTTTCCTCCCGGCCGAACGCGAGGCGTTTTTTTCGCGCTTTCACAAGCGCGATCCCAACCCTCGGACCGAACTCGAATATAAAAATCCGTATACGTTGCTTGTGGCGGTCGTGCTTTCGGCGCAGGCGACCGATAAGGGCGTAAACAAGGCAACCGCAGGCCTGTTTCGCGATGTCGACACGCCGCAGAAAATGGTGGCGCTCGGCGAGGAGCGGTTGCGCGAAGCCATACGCACAATCGGGCTTTACCGCACCAAGGCCAAGAATGTGATCGCGCTTTCCAAGGCGTTGATCGACCAGCATGACGGCAAGGTTCCGCGCAATCGCGAGGCGTTGCAGATGCTGCCCGGCGTCGGGCGCAAGACGGCGAACGTCGTTTTGAATGTTGCGTTCGGCGAACCGACCCTTGCGGTGGACACGCATATTTTCCGCGTCTGCAATCGCACCTATCTCGCGCCCGGAGCAAATCCGCGCGCGGTGGAAGACGCTTTGGAAAAAGCCGTACCCGACAAATACAAACTCCACGCGCATCATTGGCTGATATTGCATGGGCGCTATGTCTGCGTGGCGCGCAAACCCAAATGCCCGGAATGCATCGTTGCCGATCTGTGCCGCTACAAGACCAAGACGCAACCGGCCGGTGCGGCACCCGAAATTGAAACGAAACTGTTGAAGGCTAAGACATCGCGCCGGAATGGGCGCTGAGACTGTCGATGCAGGAAGGATCGGCCGCCATCGTCATGCCGCGTGGCATGGTTTCGCTGTAGCGCAGCTTCAGCGCATCGCCTTCGCGATAAAGAAAGAAGAACGCGGCACAATTGGCGCCATCGTAACGCCAGAGTTCGGAGTCCGGCTCACGGCGGATGAAGTCGGGCGCGCCATAGCGGGCGCGCAAGGATGGCGCATCGGTCGGCGGCGGCTGCATCACCGGCAGCATGGGCACGGTTGCCATCACGGGTGGCGGCACGGGCGCGAGCGCAGGTTCGACCGGACGAACAGCTGGCGGCATCGCTGGCGTGGACACAATGACGCGCGCCGGGGCCGGTGGAGGCTGCATTGCGCAGGCGTTTAACAGCAACGCCGCGCCTGCGATCCAAAAATGTGAGACTTTTCCGCTTGCCAAGATGGAAAACCGCCCGTAACCGTGAATACGTGCTTATGAAGCGCGTGCTTATAATGCGTACCGGCCGACAGTGCCATATCACGCGCAGCGGGGGACGGAATGAACCGTGCATATG
>DATARE010000238.1:0-3390 GCA_036264295.1 Micropepsaceae bacterium
GGCTTTCGCGAATGTCTTCGGGTCTCAGCGTGCCGATCTCCGGGTCCTTTGCTTTGTGATAGTCGATGAAATAATGCAGATATGTTTTCTTGTTGGCGTTGATGCGTTTGACGGCTTCGCGCACCGCGCGGTTAAAGGCGCCATAGGTTTCGGCGTCCACCCGGTCTGACGCAACTTCGGTGCCGTGATAGAACGCGGACGCGATGGTGCGGCAGCCCTTCTTCTCGGCGAGCGTGATGTAAGGCTCGGTCAGCGTGGTAGCTTCCAGCTCGCCCTTCATCATCGCATCGAAGCGGAAGCGCGAGCCGTTGGGCGCCCGGCACACCTTGATCAGCTCGCGCGGCAAAAACCCTTCCAGCAGGTGCAGCGCGAGATAATGGGTACCGAAATAGAACGGCACACCGACACTGCGCCCGGCCAGCTGTTGGGCCGTATAGACCGGCGAATCGGGTCGCACCACGATGGATGCATAGGTGACGATACCGCGCCGCCCCAACTGCCGCGAGCCGACCCCAGTGTCCTGCACGCGGCAGTAATTGCCCCACTCGCAGGCATTGTACATATCCGCCCGACCCTGCTCCAAAAGCCGGCCATGGCTGGAGAAAGGGTCGAGCCCTTTTTGGCTGGTGATGGACGTATCGGTTTTCTTTTCGACGCCTTTTTCCCGGTCGGCCCATTCCACGGCGAGGCCTTCCTTCTCGAACAGGCCTTCATCATAGGCGACCAGTTCCGGCAGCCCCTGAAAGGGCGCTGTCGTTTCCAAAACAAGCTTCTTCATTGCCGGCTCCTCGTTGCGAATATCGCGGGCGATCTGCATCGGCGCCTTTGCGCGGGCGCGGCGATCAACCTCAAAAAATCCCGAAGTTACCGGGAATTTAGGCCCAAGCCAGGAGCCCAGTCAAACCGCCGGATGTTCGAAACGGGGCCTCTCGGTGTCGGTTTCGTGAAGCTGCCAACACGCGGCACGAAGGAGCACTCTTGGATCAGGGCGCGGGGCCGGTGTAGCTTGCCGGAAGTATCAGGGAGCGTGAGGAAACAGTGGCCCAGCCGAAAACCGTAGACATCGCCGAAGTCGTGGAGACCCAGGAAAAGGGTCTCTTTCCGGTCGGCATTTTCCTGATGTGCTGCCTCGTGATGCTTGTCGATGGCTTCAACCAGCAATCGCTGAATTATGCCGCGCCCTCCATTATCGAAGATTGGGGCATCAAGCAGGCCATGATGACCTATGCCTTCGATATCAACATTTTCGGCTGGATGTTGGGCGCGGTCGGTTTTTCCATGCTGGCGGACCGCATCGGCCGGCGCAACTCCATCCTGCTGGCGATATTCATCTTCGGCGTGTTCACCACCGCTTTGCCGCTGGCGACCAATCTCGCGCAGCTTTCGGCGATCCGGTTCGTTTCGGCACTCGGCATCGGCGGCGGCATGCCCATGGCGATTTCTCTGGTCGCCGATTACGCCAAAACCAAGAACCGCGGCTTGATGGTGACGCTGCTCTATCTCGGTTACACCGGCGGGTCTTCCGGCGGCGGCTTTCTCGCGGCGGCCCTCACCCGCAACGGCTATGGCTGGCAGTCGATTTTTCTGGTTGGCGGCATTGTCAGCCTGGCCATCGGCGTCATCCTGTTTTTCGCGCTGCCGGAATCGGTGCGCTATTTGGTGCTGCGGCACGGCTCGAAGGAACGCATTCTCGGCTATGCGCGCAAGCTGAAGCCGAGCGCGCATTACGAGGACGGCACCGAATTCACCATCAAGGAAACCGCCCGCAAAGGCGTGCCGGTGAAGCATCTCTTCACCGAAGGGCGCACCGCGATGACGGCGTTCCTGTGGCTCGCGTTGGGCTTTTCCTTCGTGACGCATTTCTTCCTGTCGGCGTGGCTGACCACCCTGCTGTCGAAATATTCCGGTCTGATGTCGATCCCGACGGCGCAGATGACCTCGGCGCTGTTCCAGGCGGGTGCGGGTTTTGCCTTTGGCGTCGGCTACCTGCTCGACAAGCGCGGGATTGTCGCAGTCACCTGGATTTTGCTGCTGGGCGCCATTCCGGTGGCGGCATTGGGCCTGTTGGGCAGCGGCACGGCGATGACAATGGCGCTCGCGCTGATTTCCGGGATCCTGGTGCTCGGCGGCGGCATCGGCCTAAACGCGGTTTCCAGCATGGTCTATCCGACCTTTATCCGCTCGACCGGTACCGGCTCGGCTTTCGCCGCCGCGCGTATCGGCGCGCTGATGGGGCCGGCCATTGCGGGCTATCTCATCTATGTGGAAACGCCGCTGCCGCTGATTTTCCTGGCCGGTGCGCTTCCCATGCTCGCGGCCGCGGCCACCAGCTTCATGCTGGAACGGTCGATGACACCGGACTCGGCCCGCGAGATGGCATCGCGTTCCGCACTCGCCCGGCATTAGCGGCACACGCATGGACAAACTCAAGAAGCTGCTCGCCGATGCCGGCCGCGTGCTGGCGCACGAAAAGCAAGGCGATTACGTGGCCGGCCATGTCAGTCTGCGGCTGCCGGACGATCCCAATCTGTTCCTGATGAAGCCAGCCGGAATCGGGCTGGAGGAAATGACCGACGAGAACATCATCGTCGTCGACATCGAGGGCAACAAGGTTTCGGGCGGCGGTGGGCGGCACAATGAAGTGTTCATCCATTCCGAGGTCTTGCGCGCACGGCCCGATTGCAATGCCGTCATCCATACGCATGCGGTCTATGCCGTGGCGTTCTCCTCGTTGGGCAAACCGCTCCAGGCTGTGTCGAATGACGGTGCGTTCTTCGCCAATGGCCTGCCGGTGTTCGACGAAACTACGGAGCTGATCATCAACCAGAGCCGCGGCAAGGCCGTGGCGCGCGATCTCGGGCAGCATGGCGCGCTGCTGTTGCGCAATCACGGTATCGTTACCGCGGCAGCATCCATGGAAGAGGCGGTGTGGCTCGCGCTCAAGCTCAATCAAGCCTGCGAAGTGCAGCTGATGGCCGAATGGGCGGGCGGGGCCAAGCTGGTTGGCGATCCGCAACAGGCAAAGGTCAAAGGCGCTTACGCCGCGCGTCCTGACATCTTCACCGGCGTCTTCAATTACGTGCTGCGGCGCTGCCGAGGGTGAGGACGCCGGTCCTGATCGTTGGCGCGGGGCCGGTGGGTCTTGCTCTTGCCGGCGATCTGGGCTGGCGCGGAATTCCCTGCACGCTGATCGAAAAATCCGGCGGCGCCATCACCCAGCCGAAGATGGACCTCGTCGGTGTGCGCACAATGGAATTCTGCCGCCGCTGGGGCATCGCCGATTGGGTTCGCGCCTCGCCGTATCCCCGCGATTACCGCCAGGATTACATTTGGGTGTCTTCGGTTGCCGGCTTTGAATTCGGCCGCGAGCCATTTCCAAGTCTCGGCGAC
>DATARE010000242.1:0-1884 GCA_036264295.1 Micropepsaceae bacterium
GCCCCGAGCTTGGGAAGCTGAGCATCCGGTTTCAGATCGTTGCGTTCGACATTGGGATGCGCGATGCGGCGGCGGCCGTTCTTGCGCAAAACCTCGTAGCGCGGGCGCACGAAATGCTTGCCGGCGCGAATCTCGACCTGCTGCGGCCAGCGCGCTGCCGGCAGAAGCTGCGACACGCTCAAACTTTTCGTGGCAAAGGCCTCGATCGGTTCGTGCAAATGGGCGATTGTATCATCGCCCATCAAATTGAAGCCGATTTCGCCCCCTGGAATCGCATGCGGATGGGAGTTCTGCACCCACAACACGACGTCTTCATCTTCATCCGGCGCCGGCAACCCCGCATAGATATCCGCGGGCCAGGAATTGGCGTCATGCGTGCAGGAGAGCACATCGGTGGAATCGCCATAGGTGTCGAGTGCGTATTTCACGATGTCGTGGCCGGCCGCGCCCACGACATGCATGAACAATTGGCCGGTGAATGGCGCCAGATCGAAACGCGCGCGCACCTCTTTGCTGTCCACCACGATGGATGCATTGGCCGATGGCAAGACTTCTTTCCATTCCGCGATGGCGCCCCCGGCGCCATTGAAAAGCGTAAACCAGATATAGCCGCCCTTGCCGCCGTAACCCGACCAGTAATTGATGGTGACAAGACGCGTATGGTGGCCGTCGCCGTCGCGGAAAAAAGCGAAATTGGTGGCGAAATTCAGGTTCGAAAGATAGCGGCTCCGATCGGACAGCATGTCGTCGGGCAGGCGCAAGGCATCGAAGCTCAGCACCGATGAACCATTGACGAGGTTGCGAAGATGCGCGGTCGCGGCGCCCGCATCGAACGCGGCGATCAGCACCGTGCCGGCCTGCGACGGAAGCTCGGTGACGGGCTGCGCCTCATGGCCACGGAACTTGCGGCCGATATGGCTCACATCCTGGACGAACACTCCGGCGATCTCGGTTCGGTCCAGCGGAAACAGCGCGTCGAATGCCGCAAGCAGATTGTGGGGATCGTAAATCGCCACCGCTCCGCTTGCTTTCAGTTTCGCCAACAGCGCCCGCGCTGGTTCCGCCGCCAAGGGATGCGTGATCGCCTTGTAGAAGGCGTTGCCCCCCACCGCGTTGCTGAAGGTCTCGATGTTCAGAGGCATGAGCGCACCTTCGCGATCATGCGCCGCGCTTTCCCAGCCGCTTGAAAAACGCGCTGAGCCGATGACGCGCTTGCTCGCGGCGGACTACGGACGCGTCCGTCACCCAGTTCAATTGAATCACGCGGCGCGGGCCCGAGAACGGCTCGAAGCCATGCCACGCCTGAGGGTCGTTCTTGAACACCAGCAAAGTCCCACGTTCGGGCGGCACTTCGGCGATGATTGCGGTGAGATCGTCGGGCGCGCGCACCAGACGCAGCCGCCCGCGCGGGCTCTCCCAGCTGTCGTTCATGTAGAGGAGCGCCGTCACCAGCTTGGTCCGGCTGTCGGTGTGGATCTTGCCGTCTGCGGCACGGCTCTGCCCGCGGACCGTGACCATGGTGGGGTAAGCTTCGAGATTCATGTCCAGTTTCCTCCCCACGGCTTCCGTCATGAGAGGACTCTGGATTTCAGCCATAAAGGCGGCAAAAGCCGGGCCATAGCGCAAACTGGATAGGGGGAAGCTTCCGGCATGCTGGATTTCCGGGAAATCCCCGCCAATGGCCTCGAGGGCCTCGGCTTTGACGAAACCGGGGACGATGAAGAAGGCAAACGGCCCGTGCTGCACCGATGCTTCCCGCAGCGCGTGCATATCTGCCGCCGGCTGACGCAATGCTGTTTCTCTCCAAACGCGATCCGCTACAGGACTCATACTTCCCGTCATACCTTCAGGATGAGCGCCGGCACAAACGCCGTCAAATGCCCC
>DATARE010000287.1:0-1610 GCA_036264295.1 Micropepsaceae bacterium
CCGATCGGCGCATTCCTTTCGGGCGGGGTGGATTCCAGCGGCACGATGGCGCTGATGGCCAAGGCAACCCCCTCGCCCATCCACTGTTTCACCATCGGTTTCGGCGATGCAGCTTTTGATGAAACCGGGTATGCGGCCACCGTCGCCAAACGTTATGGCGCGCATCATTTCGTCGAGCGAATGATGGGTACGGAAGCCGATCTGGTTGGCCGGCTGCCGCGCATTTTCGACGAACCGTTCGGCGACAGTTCCGCGCTTCCGAGCTTCTGCTTGATGCAACTGGCGCGGAAGAACGTCACGGTGGCTTTGTCAGGCGATGCCGGTGACGAGCTTTTCGCGGGCTATCGCCGCTATGGCTTTCACGCCAATGAAGAGCGTATCCGCAATATTTTTCCGAATTGGTTCCGCCGCCCGTTTTTCGGCCTGCTCGGCAGGGCGTATCCCCAGATGGATTGGGCGCCACGCGCTTTGCGTGCCCGTCATACGTTTCAGGAACTCAGTCTCGACCCCGCAATGGGGTATTTCCACAATCTTTCGGTCACCGACGATGCGGCGCGAAACCGGCTCTTCTCGCAATCGCTGCGGGGCTCCCTCTCCGGCTATCACGCCTCAGAGGTCATCCAACAGCATTGGGGCAATGCGCCCGATTCCGACCCGATTGCCGTGGCACAATATGTCGATCTGAAAACCTGGCTTCCGGGCGACATCCTGACAAAGGTCGACCGCACGGCAATGGCGTGCAGCCTGGAAGTGCGGGTTCCCATGCTGGACCATCATTTCGTCGAATGGGCGCTGGGCCTGCCCAGGGCCATGAAGATCGCCAAAGGGCAGAGCAAATTCATTCTCAAACGGGCCTTCGAGCGCTTGGTGCCGAGCGAAGTCCTGTACCGGCCCAAACAGGGATTTTCCGTGCCGCTGGCCTCCTGGTTTCGCGGGCCTCTCGGGGCAAGTTTCAGCCGCGAAATATCCGGCAGCAACGGGCTGGCGAATTCCGGCTATTTTGACGGCAAGACGATCGGCAAACTGATTGAACAGCACCGCAGCGGCATAAGCGACCACAGCCGGGTGCTTTGGCTGCTCTGGATGTTCCAGGGCTTCCTGAAAGACGTTCACGCTCCGGCTTCTGTTCGCGCCTCGGACGCGGCCTAGGACCGCCTGGCGCTCCGGCGCCATGAGGCAAAGCGATTGCGATGCCCGTCAAAGGCGCTTAAATTTGGTTTTATCCGGGAGGAGTGCGGTGCGGACGCGAACGCCACACCTATGTTTGACGATGGTGTTTGCTGCGGCGCTTGTTGCAAACGCCGGGGAAACGCGCGCAGCCCCACTTCCGGCCTTCCCGGTCGCGGCGCCGTCCGAACATGTTCCGTCCGAGCAGGACCGCCGTATCATGCGTGCTTTGGCGGGACCCCATATTCCGGCAGGCGTTCAGGGCATGCGGCGCTTCGGGGTAGGCAGCGGAATCTTCATTTCTCCAAATCGCCTATTGAGCAATTTTCACGTCGCGGGCGAATGCCGCGCCTTGACGGTGGGAAATAACACCGAAGGCGAAGAGGTTGACGCCACACTACTGGCCGGCGATCCACAGCAAGATCTGGTGGTGCTTTCAGCTG
>DATARE010000320.1:0-27320 GCA_036264295.1 Micropepsaceae bacterium
ATTACCGGCTGCCGCGGACCGAATTCGTCGATGCCTCGGCGGCCCTGCTCATGATCAATGCGGCGGCCTCTATTCCCGGACCGCTGCTCGCATCCTTCTTCATCGCCACCGCCGGGCCCTATTCACTATTTCTCTACACAGCGCTGGCCCATGCCGCGATGGCGTTCTATGCCTTCACGCGGATGCGCATTACGGAGCCAGCGCCGCCCGAAACCCGGGAAATCTTCACGCCAGTGCCGCATGGCTCGCCCGCAGCACTGCCGCTTGACCCGCGCGGCCCCGCACAGGAAAAGAGTTCATGACCCAGACGACGGCCACCAAACGCGGGCTTTTGCGCCGCCTTTACGATTGGACCATGGCCAACGCAACCGGGCGGCATGCCTGGGCGGCGTTGTTTGCGATTTCCTTTGCCGAAAGCTCGTTCTTCCCGATCGCGCCCGATGTGATGCTGATGCCCATGGTGCTGGCGGACCGCAAGCGCGCCTTTCTGCTGGCCGCCTGGTGCACGCTCGCGTCCGTTCTGGGGGGAATGCTCGGCTACGCCATCGGCGCCTTGCTTTATGATTCCGTCGGCCAATGGGTCATTCGCGCCTATGGCTATGGCAACAAAATCGAGGAATTCCGCAGCTTCTATGCCGAATGGGGCGCCTGGGTGATCCTGATCAAGGGGGCGCTGCCCATCCCCTACAAGCTCATCACGATCCTGTCGGGGTTTGCGGGTTACAATTTTCCGATGTTCGTCGTCCTCTCCGCGATCACGCGCGGCTTTCGCTTCGGCGCCGAAGCGGCGCTGCTTTACCGCTTCGGACCACCGATCCAGGAATTCATCGAGAAGCGGCTCGAATTCGCGATGCTGCTCATCGTCGGCACCATCATCGGCGGCTTCATCCTGGCGAAGTACGTGATTTAGGGCAATTTGCGTTCTTTCTGAAACGCCATTGCCTGTCATCCCGGCCGACCCCGGACTTGAGCCGGGGGAGAGCCGGGACCCACTTTGCCGTTGTCCTGGTGGGTCCCGGATAGCCGCTGGCGCGGCTTCCGGGATGACAGTATCCATTGAATGGATACAGTTGAACGCACTTCGCTCTAATCCTCTTCGCTCTCCTGCCCGGCGGGAGCGAGACCGCCGGTCGTCTCTTCGACCGATTTCATGCCTTCGCCGGATTTTTTCGCCACCCGCGGCTTTCTGTGCGCCGCCCGGCCCACGATGAAATCCAGCTCGATCTGGGTCGAAAGGCCCAAGGTCACCGGGTCCACCGCCTTGATGTTCTGGGAATTCCAGTGCCCGCGGTCGCGGATTTTCGCGATGGTCGCCTTTGTGGTGCCGATCAGTTTCATGATGTCGGCATCGGTCAGCTCCGGATGGTTGCGCAGCAGCCAATAGATCGCATCCGGCTTGTCCTGACGCTTGGACACCGGCGTGTAACGGGGCGTCTTCTTCTGCTTGATGTGCGGCATCTTGTATTTCGCCGGCGCCATCTTCAGCTTCATTTCGGGTTTTTTTTCCGCCTGTTCGATCGCCTCATGGGTCAGCTGGCCCGCCGCAACGGGATCGATACCCTTGATCCCCTTGGCAACGTCCTCGTCGGCGATACCCTTCACTTCCAGGGGGTGCATGCCGCAGAAATCGGCAATCTGCTCGAAGGTGAGCGAGGTATTGTCGACCAGCCAGACGGCTGTCGCTTTTGGCATAAGGGGTTTGTCGGACATAAAATTTTCCTTTTCCGTGTGGGGCTGTTCAGGACCCCACGCCGCTCTCAAGGTGCATCCTTTCGAGGAAGGCCCTTCTTACCGCCGAACTGGCATCCGGAAAAGAGAATTCAAGGGGCGAGCAGGATTTTCCCAATATGGCTGCTTTCCCGCATGAGCTGGTGGCCCGTGCCGGCCTCGGCAAGCGGAAGGATCTTGTGGGTCACCGGCCTCAACCGGCCCGCCTCGAACAGGGGCCAGACTTCCCGCGCCAGATGATCGCGGATCAGGGCTTTTTCGGAATCGGGACGCCCGCGCAAGCCTGTGGCGCCAAGCGTCAACATCCGGGCCTGGACCAGGCGGAAATCGACTTCCACCTTGGCGCCCTTTTGATAGGCGATATTCACCAGCCGCCCGCCTCGCGCCAATGTGTTGAGGTTGCGCATGACATAATCGCCGCCGACCATGTCCAGGATCACATCGACACCCCGGCCATTGGTGTCGGCTTTCACCAGAGCGACGAAATCCTCGGATTTGTAGTCGATGGCGCGGGTTGCGCCGAGTTTGACGCAAGCCTCGCATTTTTCCGGGCTGCCGGCGGTGGTGAAGACGCGGTGCCCGCGCGCATGCATCAGCTGGATGGCGGCGGTGCCGATACCGCTGGAGCCGCCATGGACCAGGAAGTCCTCGCCATGCTTCAGCCGTGCCGTGTCAAACACATTGCTCCAGACGGTGAAATACACCTCCGGCAGGCCGCCGGCATCGATCAGGCTAACGCCTTTGGGCACGGGCAGCGTACAGAGCGCGGACGCCACCACATATTCGGCATAGCCGCCGCCGCCCAGCAGCACGCAGACTTCATCGCCTTGGCGAATGTCCGTAACCGCCTGATCGACGGCGACAACCGTGCCGGACGCTTCGAGACCCGGCGTATCGGGTGCACCCGGCGGCGGCGGATGGTGACCGGCAACCTGCAACAGATCCGCGCGGTTGACGCCGGCTGCCGCCACCTTGATCAAAATCTGGCCAGGTCCGGGATGGGGCACCAGAATCTCTTTCGTCACCAGGGTCGAACCGTTGGACGTCCGCTCGGCCGCGATGGCGATCATGGTCTTGGGTAGTGTCATGCGTGGACTTTCTTGCTCCGCCGGACGGTTATGCCAAAATTCGCACAAAGCGCAAAATGCCCAAGCAAAGGGAAAACATCATGGCCATCGATCCCGACGAGTTGATGCCGAAAAAACCCAAAGTTGAAACCGTGATCGGCGAGGATTTGTCCGCGAAATCGGTGCATGAGTTGGAGGCGCGCATCGCAACGCTCGAAGCGGAAATTGCGCGCAGCAAAGAGGCGCTGCGGGCGCGCGCAGCCACAAAGAGCGCCGCGGATGCGATTTTCAAACGATGAGATTCACGTCAAGCATCGCGATTCATATGGATGAATCAGGCCGATTCATCTTTGTGAATTAACCAAACCGTAGAGAGTGAATTGCCTGCCGCGTTTTGACGCGCATCCTAACCATGTCGGAAGTTTTAGCAGCAACGCGCTATGCCGCGCGGCATCGGCTTGCTAGCTTCTGCCGATATTGGGGACGAGGCTTAAACACACGATGAGCATGGAATGTTTGGAGGATGAATCGTTCGGCAATATTTCGCTGAACAATTTCAGGGCGTCGGCACTGTTTGACCGCACCTTCGACGAAGGCATGGCGCTGGTCGAAGAATGCGCGCGCTATCTCGACGGCCGCGGACGCAATGAATCGCGCGAGTTGTCGCGCAAGACGGCTCTCGTCTATGCCGGCGAAAGCATGCGCGTCACCACCCGGTTGATGCAGGCGGCAAGCTGGCTTCTGATTCAGCGCGCCGTGCAGGAAGGCGATATGTCGGCGGAAGATGCCGCTTCGGAACGCTATCGTCTGGGCGCGCGCGAAATCTGCATGGGCAAGCGCGAGGATGGCGTGGATGCGCTGCCCAGCAAGCTGCTCGAATTGCTCGAGCGCAGCGAAAGCCTTTATCGCCGCATCGCGCGACTCGACGATGTCTTCTTCCAGCAGGCGGAAGTGGCGTCCGGCGTTCAGTCGCAATTCGCAAAGTTGAGCGCAGCCTTCGGTCAAAGCAGCGGCGAATAGCGCGGCCATCATCCTGACCTTGGCAGGGTGACGCATTCGGGAAGCGAAGGCCGTTTCAAGCGAGGTTTGGCGCGCCTATATTGGCGCCATGACCGACCGTCATCCCGCCAATGCGCCAGGGAATTGGTACATCGACACGCGCTGCACCGATTGTTCGGCTGCGCGCACTGTCGCGCCGGGCCTGATCGTCGAAAAGGACGGCCAATCGGTGTTCGCGCGCCAGCCGCAAACGCCCGAAGAAATCCGCATGGCGTGGCGCGCGCGGCTCTTGTGTCCCACCGCATCCGTGCGGACGCAACAGCGCGAAGACGCTCCGGCGGGCGTCTTTCCCGAACCGATGACGAAGGATGTCTACCGGCTCGGCTACAACGCGGCTGCATCCTATGGCGCGCATTCCTTTCTCATCCGGCGGGCTGCCGGCAATGTCATGGTGGATGCGCCGCGGTTCACACGCGCGGTCACCGCGCAATTGGAAGAATGGGGCGGGCTTGCGGAGATTCTGCTGACCCATCGCGACGACATCGCCGATGCGAAAGCCTATGCGAAACATTTCGGCGCCCGCGTTTCGATCCACAAAGCCGATCGGAGTGCCGCACCTTTTGCGGACAATATTCTGCAAGGCAAAACGCCGATTCCGCTCGGCGATGATCTGGTCGCGATTCCGGTGCCCGGCCATACCAAGGGCAGCGTCGCCTATCTCTACCAGCAGCGGTGCCTCTTCACCGGCGACTCGCTGGCCTGGAGTTTCGAACAGAACGATCTCACCGCCTGGCGCGATTACTGCTGGTATTCGTGGGCGGAGCAGACCGCGTCCCTGGCCCGGCTGCTCGATTGTCCCTTCGAATGGGTGCTGGCTGGCCATGGCGGCAGCAAAGGGCTGACGCGGGATGAGATGCACACGCGGCTCGCCGCGCTGGTCGAACGGATGGCGAATGGGAATAGCGAATAGCGAATAGCGAATAGGGAATGAAAACTGAGAGCGCCGCGAATGCCTGTTCGCGCCCCCCTATTCGCGGCTTTAGCTCTTTACGAAATCGCCGAAACGCTTGTTGAAGCGCGTCAGACGCCCGCCACGGTCGAGCAGGTTCTGCTGGCCGCCGGTCCATGCCGGGTGGGTGGAGGGATCGATGTCGAGCGTCAGCTTGCCGTCGGGCTCGCCCCACGTGGTGCGCGTGCGATAGGACGTGCCGTCGTTCAGCTGGACGGTCACGAAATGATATTCCGGATGAATGCCCTTTTTCATCGCAAGCGTCCTTATGCGTTCGGCGGCAGAGGCGGCGGCTTATAGAAGATGCCGGGGCAGGTGGCAAGCGCACCGGGACCCAAGCCAAATAGCTGAAGCCTTGCAGCAGCTTGGCGCGCAATTTCGACGCCTCGAAGCCTCGCGCCCTATGGACCCGCCCCAAGCGCCTCATTAGCATTGCACCCGTGGTCTAACGGCGCCCAGGGGGGCTGCCGGCTTTGCCGCTTCACGCCAGAGATATTCCATGAGTCGCAGAACGAGGTTCGGCACCGTCTGGGTTGCGCTATGGCTGTCCGCCTGCGCGGGTGGCGGCGGGGGCGGCACGCCGGCCACCAACACGGTAACGCCTCCCGCCACCACGACGACATCGTCGAGCAACGCAGCCGTACCGCCGGTCGCCGGCGCCGATGCCTTCCGCACCACGGAATATTTCCGCATGGGCCCGCTCGATCAGATCCGGGCCGCCGATGCCTATGCGCTGGGCTACACCGGCAAGGGCGTCATCATCGGCATTGTCGATTTCAATTTCGACTTCACCTCGTCGGAAGTGAATTTTAATCCCGCAAGTGTGGGGCCCAATCCGCAAGCCGTGGCCCTCTATCAGGCGCAAGTCGGAACGACTGTGTCGAACGATATGCACGGATATGCGGTGGCCGTCGCTGCGGCCGCCCGCAAGAACAATATCGGCGGCCAGGGTGTCGCCTTCGACTCGACGGTGCTGGCGGTCGATTATTTTGCCGATGTGAATGAGACCACGCAGACTCAAGGCCATGTGCTCTATCACGTGTCGGACCCGTGGACCTACATCACCTCGCGCGGCGCGCGCATCATCAACACCTCGTTCGGTTACGAATCGGGCGATGTCCTCGCCAATCCGCCGAATGTGAGTGAGGCCTATGTGCTCGCCTCGCCGGCGACCGCGGTCGTCAATGGCGCGCTCTTGGTGTCGGCGGCGGGAAATGCCGGCGGCGTCAACCCATCGCTCTCCAATCTCGACATTCTGAGCGACATGCAAAGCTTCGGCGTGCTGAACAGCGGCGCCGGTGCGTTCATCATTGTCGGCGCTGTCGACAGCAACAACCAGATCGCCTCGTTCAGCGACCGCGCGGGCATCGCGAAAGACCATTACATGGTCGCGCCGGGCACGAGTTTCATCCTGCCCTGGAACGGCAGCACCGCGCTTGTATCGGGCACATCCTTTTCGACGCCGCTGGTCTCGGGCGGAGCGGCCCTCATCTTCCAGCGCTGGCCCAATCTGACCGCGCGCGATGTCGCGAATATTCTGTTCGCCTCCGCCACCGACCTCGGCGACCCTGGCGTCGACAATATTTACGGCCATGGCCTGCTGAATCTCGCCGCGGCGCTGCAACCCATCGGCGTGACGACAATGGCGGTCTCGGCCGGTGTTGCTCCGAGCGTCGCGTCGACCGATCTCGTGCTGGGCTCGGCCTTCGGCGATGCGCCCGCGTTTCGGCATGCGCTTTCGCAAGTGATGATCTTCGACAGTTTCCATCGCGATTTCGAAGTGGATCTTTCGGCACGGGCGGGATCGCGCCCCAATCTTCCCGATGTTTTCGGCGTGCTGGAGCAACGCCTGGGATGGAGCTATGCGAATCTCCAGGTCGGTTCGGCGACGGCGTTTTCCTTCGACATGCGGCGCAATCCGGAAGACGGCATCGTGCCGTTTCAGACTCTCGCCGGGCCGCAGGATCATTTGACGCATGACACCGTGATGCGCATTTCCGGCGTCGCGGAGGGCATCGGCTGGATGGCGGGCACGGGCTTATCGCTGCGCGACGGAATGAATGCGGCCGGCACTGGCGCGTTTGTCCTGGCCTCGCTGACCAACCCGTTTTCGCCTTTGGTGGGCGCGGCACCCGGCGCGGTTGCCAGCCTGAGCGTGCCGCTGTCCGGCGACACGGATATTTCCTTTGGCTCGGGATTTTCCGAGAACCAGGGGCTCACCGATCATTTGCGCACGCCCTTTCGCAACAGCGCGCAAACCGCATCCCTGAAGCTCGATCATGCCGCAGGCCAGGCGCATTTCAGCCTGGAGGTGGGCGATGTCGTGGAAACGGGCGGCTTCATGGGTTCGCTCGCCGCCGGCGGATTGAAGATGACACAGCGCGCCTCCACCGCCTGGACCACGGCGACAGCGGAAACCCAACTGGACGCGCATTGGGCGCTGAAAGCGGCGCTCACTCTCGCCGCCAGCGGAACCACGCATCCCGAGGCGAGCCTGATCACGGCCATCGGCCCGGTGTACGCGACCAGTTTCGCGCTTGGCCTCGGCGGCGAAGACATTTGGCGCCAGGGCGATGCGCTCAGCTTCACCCTCGCCCAACCGCTGCGCGCCGAACGCGGCGCGTTGACGCTGGCTTCCGGTGTGGCGCGCGATTGGTCGACCGGCGGGGCGATCATGGGCGAGACCGAAGCTTCGCTCACGCCCTCGGGCCGCGAGGTCGATTTCGAAACCGGCTACCGCTTTGCTTTCGAAGGCTGGGGTGTTGGCGCCAATGTCGCCTACGCGATCGATCCCAACCATGTGCAGGACAAAACCGCGGTGCTCGCGCTGTTCACGCTGTCGCGCAATTTTTAGTTATTGTTGTCATCCCCGGCGAGACGCGCGTCAGCGCGGCGAGGGAAGGGGACCCATTTCGTTGCAAGTTGTTTCGTTCGTCGGAGATTGGTTTCCCTTCCCCTCACGGCTTCGCCGCTCGACGATTCTTACGCAGCCATGCGACACCATGAAAATCGCGCCCACGCATATCCATGCTAGAAGACAGTCCGTGGACATCCGCCGGGGGGCACAGATGGGCTACGACAATCGCTTGGACAGAGAGCCTGTCTCGAAGAAAGAACGATGGGTGTGGG
The DNA here is from genome assembly GCA_036264295.1 of Micropepsaceae bacterium. Taxonomy (GTDB): domain Bacteria; phylum Pseudomonadota; class Alphaproteobacteria; order Micropepsales; family Micropepsaceae; genus CAIYRG01. The sequence goes on from DATARE010000320.1 coordinate 7,933, forward strand.
GTCTGCTGCTGACGGCGGTGTTGGCCGTCGTTTTTCGTGTGGCGTTCTTCTAACCCGCGCCGGCGGCATCCAACGTCGCGATCTCCTGAGGTGAAAGTTTCAGCGCCGCCGCGGCGGAAAAATCCTTCAGCTGTTCGACGCTGGTGGCGCTGGCAATCGGCGCGGTGATGGAGGGTCGCGCAATCAGCCAGGCGAGCGCCACCGCGGCTTGGTTCACTCTATGGGCCGCAGCTACGGAATCCAGCGCGGCCAAAATCTTGTAGCCCTTGGCGTTCAGATAATCGGCCATGCGTCCGCCGCGCGCGCTTTTGCCGAAATCGGCGGCGCTGCGATATTTGCCGGTGAGAAAACCGCTGGCGAGACCGAAATAGGGAATGACGCCGATGTGCTCTTTCTCGCAAATCTGTTCGAGCGCGCCTTCATAATCCTTGCGATCATAGAGATTGAATCCCGGCTGCAAACATTCATAGCGCGGCAGCCCGTGTTTGCGGCTGATTTCGAAGGCTTCCGCCATGCGTTGCGCCGTGAAATTGGAGGCGCCGATGGCGCGGACTTTCCCTTCCCGGATCAGCTCGGCATAGGTTTCCAGCGTCTCCAGCATTGGGGTGGCGGGATCGTCGCGGTGCGATTGGTACAGGTCGATGGTCTCGATCTTCAGCCGCCGCAGACTCTCCTCGACTTCCGATTTGATGTAGCGGCGCGACAGGCCTTTCCGGTCCGGCCCCATTTCGGCGCCCAGCTTGGTGAAGATCAGCACGCGCTCGCGCCGGCCACCGCCTTGGGCGAGCCAATTGCCGATGATGGTTTCGGATTCCCCGCCCTTATGACCCGGCACCCAGCGCGAATAGGTGTCGGCGGTGTCGATGGCATTGAACCCGGCCTCGACGAAGGCATCCAAGATCCGGAATCCCGCCGCCTCATCCACGGTCCAGCCCAGGACATTGCCACCGAACACAACCGGGGCGGTCTTCAATGGGCTATTGCCGATCTGGCGCAGTTCCATGGCGTTCTCCTTATGCGGTTTTCTACTTCCAGTGTGCAGCGGCCAAATGTCATTCGACAAGCGCGTCTTGACCCTTGCTCGCAGGCCTCAAGTATGATTGTTGAGACGAAACGTCATACTTTGCGGGCAGCCAATGCAGCGCGTGACCATTACCCTGGACGAGGAATTCGTCGACGAACTCGACCGCGTGATGGAAACGCGCGGCTACCAGAACCGTTCGGAGGCAATCCGGGACCTCGCCCGCGCCGGCATGCGGCAGGTGGCCGAAGATGAGGGCGAAACGGGAAACTGTGTCGCCGCCCTCGTCTATGTCTATGACCACGAGTCGCGCGAGCTCGCCAAGCGGCTCACCCATGTGTTCCACGATCATCACGAGCTTTCGCTGTCCTCGATGCATGTGCATCTGGATCATGGCAGCTGCATGGAAGTGGCGGTGCTGAAGGGCGAGGCGGGCGAAGTGCGCCATTTGGCCGATCATGTGATCGCCGAGCGCGGCGTGCAGCATGGGCGGCTGGTGATGGTGCCGGTCGAGGAGGAGACGGAAAAGCACACCCATGCGGGGGCGCCGGGGCACAGGCATATGCACCTGCATGTCCGAAAGGCCGGTTGAACGCAGCCATGGCTTTTGTGACCCGTCATATTTCGCCGAAAGTGGCCGCGATTTTCGTAGGCCTGATTGCCGCCAATCTCGGCGCCTGGATTTGGGCGATTGCCGCCTTCCGGCATCAGCCGGTGCTGCTGGGAACCGCACTTCTCGCTTACAGTTTTGGGCTTCGCCATGCGGTGGATGCGGATCACATCGCGGCCATCGACAATGTCACGCGCAAATTGATGCAGACGGGAAAGCGCGCCGATTGCGTCGGCCTGTTCTTCTCGCTCGGCCATTCGACCGTGGTGGTTTTGGCGTCGCTGCTGATCGCGCTTGGCGCAGGTGCGTTGAGCACGCGCTGGGCGGGTTTCCGGGACCTCGGTGGCGTGATCGGCACATCGGTGTCGGCGCTGTTCCTGTTCGCCATCGCGCTGGCCAATCTCTTCATCCTTGGGGGCGTCGCCCGCAATTTCCGGCGGGTGCGCCGGGGCGGGCCGCTGATCGAAGACGATGGCGGCATGCTGGGCGCCTGCGGCGTGCTGGCGCGCATGTTCGGGCCGCTGTTCCGCTTCATCCGCGCGAGCTGGCAGATGTATCCGCTGGGCTTCCTGTTCGGGCTTGGTTTCGACACCGCCACCGAAATCGGCGTGTTGGGGATTTCCGCGGCAGAAGCGGCCAAGGGGCTTTCGATCCTGCCGCTTCTGATTTTTCCGGCGCTGTTCACCGCCGGCATGGCATTGGTCGATACTGCCGATTCCGTGCTGATGAGCCATGCCTATGGCTGGGCGTTCGTGAAGCCGATCCGCAAGCTCTATTACAATCTCACCATCACCGCTGTGTCGGTGCTGGTGGCGCTGCTGGTGGGTTCAGTGGAAGCGCTGGGGCTGATGGCCAACAAATTCGCGCTGCATGGCGCGTTCTGGGATGGCGTGGTGGCGCTCAACAGCCAATTCGGCACGCTCGGCTATCTCATCATCGCGGTGTTCGTCTTAAGCTGGATCGCCTCGCTGCTGATTTATCGGCTGAAGGGCTATGACCGCCTGGAACTCGGCGCCGAAATTTAGTTTATCCGCTGTTCAAAAAACAAACTCACCATGGCAGGGCTTGACCCTGCCATCCAGCGAGCCTGCGTCTGCGGGCTGAAATAACATCGGCTCGCAGACGCTCGCCGGCTGGGTGGCCGGCTCGGCGGCCGGCCATGGTGAGAGATTGAGCCTACCCAATCCGAAATCTAAGCCGCCGTCATTGCAGCTGCTTCAGCGTCTTGGGATCGGGCGGTTTCGGCAGATTGGTCAGATAGGCATAGATGTCCGCAACACCGGAATCGGGAATCTGCACCGCCGTATAGGCCGGCATCTCGTAACGCGGCGTGCGCAATTGCGTCAGCACCGCCCCGTAACCGATCGCAGCCGCATTGATGCGCGGCCCGTCGCGCAAGGTTCCCTGCCCCACAATCCCATGACAGGAATAACAGCCATATTTCTGGAAATTCGCGAGTCCCGCTTTGGCATCGCCTTTCGGCGCGTCCTGCGCCTCAGCCGCACCACAGGCCAGAACGGCGACGGCCGCGCCCAATATCAATATCCGCAAATTCATCATCACCTCTATCTCATCCTGAGGAGCGCGTTCGTCCGTGCCGGATGAACGGGCGTCTCGAAGGATCAACGTCCGTCCGAAACCACGTCGATGAGCGCCGGCTCACCGCGCTTCACCACATCGAGCGCACGGCGGATCGCCCCCGCCAGATCCTTGGGATCCGACACCGGTCCTTCCGCAAACAGCCCGTAGCCTTGCGCGATTTTCGCGTAATCCGGTGCCGGATTGTCGATCAGTGTCCCGACATAGACATTCTTGCTCTGCACCCGCTGACGGCGCGCGGCCATGCGCAGGATCATCATGACTTCCTGATGATAGGCGCGGTTGTTGTGCACGATGTAGAGGATCGGAATCTTGTGATGTGCGGCGGTCCACAACACGCCGGGCGCCATGTTGAAATCGCCATCGCCAACCACGGCGACCGTCAACCGTCCCTTCTCCTTGTTGGCCAGTGCCGCACCGAGGGCGGCCGGCGAATTGTAGCCGATGCCCTGCGCGCCCGAACCGCCGATCGTCTGATAGGGCTTGTTGATGTCCCACAGCCGATACGGCCAATCCACCAGGAATTGGGTCTCGCTCGGCATCATCCAATCTTCGTTTTTGATCTGGTCCCACAGTTCCATCACCAGACGGCCCGACGAAATCGGCTTGGTGTCCCAGGAATAAGCCACCTCCAACCGCGCCTGCTCCAGAAGCTTCGACGATGCCTCCTTCACCTTGCCGCAGCGTCCGTCGCAACGGCTCTTGTCGGCCACCGACATCTGCGTCTTCAGCGCTTCGAGCAGCGCGGGCATCGTGGCTTCCGCATCGCCCGCGATGGAAAGATCGGCTTCGGCGAACCGCTGGAAGTCCTGGAAATTGGACTTGGCCATCATCCCTTCGGTGCCGATATGGATGATCTTGAGATTGGCCTGCCGGCGGCGCGCATCGTTGGGACGCGTCACCAAATCCGGGACGTAATTGTTGAGGCCGAACAGATCGATAGGTTCGAGCGCCAAAATCACATCGGCGTTCTGCAACACCGCTTCGCGCCGGAAAGAATGGTTCAGCGGATGGCGGTTGGGCATGTTCATGCGGTTATGCGCATCCACCACCGGCGCACCGATCATCTCGGCAAGCTGGATGAGCAGCGCGGGCGCGTTTTCGGTGCGCCCATAGCGGTTGGCATAAATGACGGGAGATTGCGCCGCGATCAGCATCTTTGCCGCTTCGCGCACCGCCAACAGATCGCCCGCCGGCTGGGAGCGCATCTTCAGCTTGGGGATGTGCAGCTTCTTTTCCACCTCGGCCGGAATGGGGTCTTCCTGCAGGTCGCCATCGGCCACGATCAAGACCGGCGCCATCGGCGCCGTCGTCATCATGTCGTAGCCGCGCGCCATGGATTCGGCAAAACCCTGCAGCGAGGTCGGCTGATCGTCCCATTTGGTGATGTCGCGGACCATGGCGCCCTGATCCTGGGCGGCATGATCCCATTCGATATAGGCTTGGCGGGTTTCCTGTTTGCCGATATTGCCGGTGAGAACCAGCATCGGCACACGGTCGGCAAAGGCGTTGTAGATCGCCATCGAGGCGTGCTGCAGGCCGACGGTGCCGTGCACCATGCAGGCCATCGGCTTCTTCGCCACCTTGTAATAGCCGTGGCACATCGCGGCCGCGGTATCTTCGTGCAGGGTGGTGATGAATTCCGGCTTCTTATTGTCGCCGTAATTGATGATGGATTCATGCAAGCCCCGGAACGTCGAACCCGGGCACGAGGCGATATAATCGATATCGAGCGACTTCAGCACATCGACCATGAAATCCGAGCCGGTCTTGCCGATGGTTTGCGGCGGCATGTCGTTGGTCGGCCGGTCGGTCATCGGCACCGGCGGGATGCTGGGTGCAGCCGCGACTTGGGTCTGGGCCACGGCCTTGGTTGCGCTTACCGCAAGGCCCGCGGCAGGAGCCGCAGCCATGCCCGCAAGAAATTGACGCCGCTTGATCTTTTTCGACATGGAGGAGCCCTTCCCTTAGGTCACGCGCCTCTCCGGCCGGCGCGATGCCACGAATTTGGGCGGAGTTTGCCATTCGGCCGGGCTAAATCCAAGCCGTTCACGTGGAATTGGACGCGGCCTTTACGGCGGACCCAATGCGGCGGCCATACGTTCTAAGCCCATGGAAAAGCCCTTGCTCGAGTCGCTCGACGCAGCCCGTCGCCGCAACCATATGCTTGCGGACTTTGGCCGGGATGCCCTGGAAAACAACAATCTTTCCGAACTGCTCGACCAGGCATGCCTGCGGATCTCCCAGGCCGTGGAGGTGAGCCATTCCAAGATTCTGGAATACCGGCCGGAAACGGCAGATCTGTTGATCGTTGCCGGCCATGGCTGGCGCGAGGGCGTCGTGGGGCATGTGCGGTTCCGGGCCGATCTCTCGTCGCCGCCGGGCTGTGCTCTGCAAACGGGTCAGCCGGTTGCCGTCGACGACATCACGAACAGTCCGGGCTTCACGCCTGCGCCCGTATTGCTGGAGCACGGCATCGTCTCGCTGACCAATGTGCCCGTTCCCGTCGACGGCAGCGTGTGGGGCGTGCTCGAAGTCGATCACATCCATCCCCGCCATTTCACGCCGGAAGACACCGACTTTCTCTACGCGTTCGCGCGGTTTTTGGGTTTTGCCATTCAGCGCAAGCGCACCGACATGGAAAAGGACCGTCTGACGGCCGCGCAAGCCGCGGCGGCGGCGCAGACCGAGATTCTGCTCCGCGAACTGCAACACCGGATGAAGAACAATTTGCAGATCGTTCTTTCCCTCATCAGTACGCAAAAGCGAAAGACCGCCAATGTCGAGTCCCGCAACGTGCTCGATCACATCGCGGGCCGCGTCACCGCGATTTCATTGGCGCAGGATCAGCTTTCGACCAGCCAGCAGCTGCGCATCGTAAATCTGGGCGCGTATCTGCGCGCGCTCTGCGCCTATATCGACACGGGGCGGGACGAGATCACCATTGAGGTGAAGGCCGAGGACATCGACATATCCGTCGACCAGGCGGTTCCCGTTGGATTGATCGTCAATGAAGCGCTGACGAACGCCACCAAATATGCCTTTCCAGACGGCCGGCGAGGCCGCGTCTTGATCCGCTTCGATGCCGATGTGCCGACGCGCATGGGGATGCTTCTCATCGCCGACGATGGCGTGGGGATCGCCGCACCGCGCGACAACGGCTCAGGGCTGGCGCTAACCGAGCAGCTCGCTTTTCAGCTTGGCGGCGCGCTTGAACTGGACAGCGCGCCCGGCAAGGGCACGACGATCCGCGTCAGCTTTCCCTTGCATCCGTAAAACCGGCACGGCCGCTATTGCAGCAGCTTTACGGATTTCGGATCGGGCGGTTTGGGCTGGCCGGCCAGATAGGCGTGGATGTCGGCGGCCTGCGCATCGGAGACGAGCGCCGGCTCATAGGGCGGCATGATCGCGCGGGGCGTGCGCAATTGCACGATGAAGGCTGCGAACGGCAGCGGCGGCGTCAGGCGGGGGCCTTCGCGGCTGCCCTGCCCGACAAAGCCATGGCAGGAATAGCAGCCCTTGGCTTCGAACAATTGACGCCCGGTTTGGGGATTGCCGCGCGGCTCGTCCTGCGCCGACGCAGGGACGATGGAAAACGCCGCGGCTAGACAAATGAAAGAACCCAAGATCATCTTCATACGGAGCAGCACCTTCTAAAATCCCCCCACCCGCTCGCGCATCCTTCGACAAGCTCAGGAGCGCTCGCGACCTCCCCGCGTTGGGGGAGGTTGAAAAAATCACCGCGGCTGCGACACGACATCGATCAGCGCCGGCTCGCCGCGCTTCACCACATCGATGGCGCGTTTGATCGCCGGACCCAGATCGTTGGGATTTTCGATCGGACCCTGGCCATACACGCCCATGGATTTCGCGAGCGTCGCGAAATCGATGTTGGGGTTGCGCATGTCGGTCCCGATATGGATGCGGCTGGTGTCGCGCGAGCGGCGGTCGGCCATGCGCAGCGTGTGCATGACCTCCATATGATAGGCGCGGTTGTTGTGCACGATGGCGAGCAGCGGAATCTGATGATGCGCCGCCGTCCACAGCATGGTGTTGGTCATCATCAGTTCGCCGTCGCCGATGATGGCGGCGGTGACGCGGCCCGTGCCCTTGTTGGCCAGCGCCGCACCCAGCGCTGCCGGCGCGTTATAGCCCACGCCCTGCGCGCCCGAACCGCCGATCCAATTGTGCGGCTTGTCGATGTTCCACAGGCGGTGCGGATAATCGGACAGGAACACCGTCTCGGTCGGCATGGTCCAATCTTCGCTTTTCAGATGGTCCCACAATTCCATGCAGGTGCGCGCGACCGAAATCGGCGAAGCGTCCCAGCCATAAGTGGCATCCACGCGCGCCTGTTCCAGAAGACGCGGCGTCATGGCGGCAAGCTTTTCGCCGCGTTGGGCGAGCGTTGCCGCACGCGCCGGCGTCAGCTCGCGCTTCACCGCTTCGATCAGGGACGGCAGACTCGCTTCGGCATCGCCGGCGATTGCAAGATCGGCCGGCGCGTAACGCTGCACGTCGCCGTAATTGGCTTTCAGCAGCAGGCTTTCGGTGCCGATATGGACAATCTTCAAATTCGCCTGACGATTGAGCCGCCGGTTCGGACGCCCGATCAGATCCTGCACATCGTTGGTCAAGCCCCACAGCTCGACCGGTTCAAGTGCCAGCAACACGTCGGCCTGCGCCAGCGCCTGCTCGCGGCGGCCGCTGTGATTGTATTTGTGACGGCTGGGGAAATTCATCCGTGCACGGCCGTCGATCACGGGCGCATGCAAAAGTTCCGCAAGCTGCATCAACAGCGCGGGGCCTTTCTCGGTGCGGCCATAGCGGTTGGCGTAGATCACCGGATTTTCCGCGGCCACCAGCAGCTTCGCCGCCTCGCGCAGGGATTCGTCGTCGCCCTGCGGATGGGCGCGGCGCGTCAGCTTGGGAATGCGGAGTTTCTCTTCTTCCTCCTTGTGCAGCGGGTCTTCCTGCACATCGGTGTCGATGGTCACCAGCACCGGCCCCATCGGCGCGGTGGTGGCGAGATCGTAAGCCTGCACCAACGCTTCGCCGGTGGCCTGCAAAGACGTCGGCTGCGCATCCCATTTGGTGAAATCGCGCACCGTCGCGTTCTGATCCAGGGCTGCGTGATTCCATTCGACATTAGGACGGCGCGCGGCGTTGTTCTGCATGTTGCCGGAGATGACAAGGATCGGCGCACGGTCGGCATAGGCATTGTACATCGCCATGGAAGCGTGCTGCAGCCCGACGGTGCTGTGCACCATCGCCGCCATCGGCTTGCGCGCGACCTTCGCATAGCCATGCGCCATGGCGACGGCGCATTCCTCATGCAGGCAGAGAATGAATTCCGGCTTGGTGTTCATGCCGTAGTTCAGGAGCGATTCCTGCAGGCCCCGGAAGGTGGAGGCCGGCAGCGAGGCGATATAATCGATGCCCAGCGTCTTGATGACATCGACCATGAAATCCGAGCCGCTGCGGGATTCGGTCAGTGGCGTGCCGTCTGGGAGCACGTTCTCGTTCGGCGGTGTGGCCGGCACGCTGGCCGCGCGCGCAGGCGCCTGCGTTTGCGCGGACACTTTGGTCGTCGCGGCGGCGAGCCCCACAGCTGGCCCTGCGGCCAAGGCCCCTGCGAGGAATTGGCGCCGTTTCATCTTGGGCTGTTTGGACATGGCAAGCCTCCCGTTTTGTGGTGCGGAACTTGCCATGCGGAAGGCGCAATTCCAAGCAAGCCGCCGCCAAAACCGCGTGAGGGCGAGGGTTTATAGCCAGCTGAAGGGCTTGAAGCGCGGCGCGATCACATAATTGATCTGCACCGCGAAGATGAAGCCGATGCTCCACCAGGTCGAGAACACGCAGAGCGCCGCCCCGAACGCATACAACGCTTGCGCCACCACCACGCGGCGGATGAAGGCGCTGTCGATATCCAGCGGTGCATCTTTGCGAATCAGCCCGAACCATTTGGCGCGATACCACCCGGCGAGCAGCAGAAGCCCCAGCAACAACAGGTTCGCCCAATAGACCAAAAGCGCGAAGCGGAACGAAAGAAACTCGGCCAGCAGGGCGGTCGAGAAAGGCAGCAGGCAAACCGCCATCAGAAAACCGATGTGGAACCAGGTGTAGGAGCGATCGGTGTGCGACAGCGCATCGTGCTGGGTCTGCTGGCCGACCCAGAAAATCCCCAGCGTCATGAAGCTCATCACGAACGGGATCAGCCGGGGAGCAACTGTCAGCAACGCCTGGCCGAGATCGCCATCGGAATGAATCGCGGCGGCATCGGGCGGCCGCAAGTCGAGCACCAACACCGTCATCGCAAAAGCGAAGACGCCGTCGCTCAGCGCGGCAAGGCGCTCTTTGCTGCGTCCGGCAATGCGGTTGTAAAGGCTCGTCATGGCTACAACGGTTTTCGATCATTTCCGAAACGAAAGCCACATCCCGTCATCGGCTTGCTCGCACAAAAGCCACCCTCCCCTTGAGGGAGGGTCGAAATTGGCGAAGCGCAGGCGCGAAGACAATTTCGGGGAGGGGACCGATCCCAGTCCCCTCCCCGAATTTTTCTCGTAATCCTCGAAAAATTCGACCCTCCCTCAAGGGGAGGATCGAATCCGCGTTTAATTCTGCAGCAGCGGGATCGTTTTCGGATCGGCCGGTTTCGGGAAGGTCACGATATAGGAATAAATATCGGCGGCCTGTTGATTGCTCAGCACCTTGGCCGTGAAGGGCGGCATCTGCTGGCGCGGCGTGCGCAACTGCAAAATGAACGCCTCCCATGGCGGCGGATTGATCAGCTTGGGGCCTGCGCCGCCGCCCTGTCCGGCATAACCGTGGCATTCGAAACAGCCCACCGTCTCGAACAGCTTCTTGCCGTTGGCGGGATCGCCCTTGGGCGCGCCTTGCGCGAAGGCCGGCGCCGTGAACGCGCAGACGGCGGCCGCCGCAACGGCGGTTGCGAAAAATCTCCTCACTCTGTCCCCCTTTAACGCGGCTGAGACACGACGTCGATCAACGCCGGCTCGCCCTTCTTGACCACCGCGATGGCGCGCTGGATCGCCGCTCCGACATCGGCCGGGTTGCTGATCGGTCCCTGGCTGTAGACGCCCATGGATTTGGCGAGCGTCGCGAAATCGATATTGGGGTTGTCCATGGTGGTGCCGATATGGGCGCGTTCGATGCCGCGCTCGTTGCGCTGGGCCATGCGCTGCACATGCATGTATTCCTGATGCCAGGCGCGGTTGTTGTGGACGATGTACAGGATCGGGATCTGGTGATGCGCGGCGGTCCACAGCACGCCCGGCGACATCATCAGATCGCCGTCGCCATTGAGCGAAACCGTGACGCGGCCGGTGCCCTTGTTGGCGAGCGCTGCGCCCAATGCGGCGGGCGCGTTGTAGCCGACGCCGCCGCCGACCGAACCACCCATCGAATTGTAATGCTTCTCCATGCTCCACAGCCGGTAGGGCCAGTTGGACAGGAAGTTGACTTCCGACGCCATGGTCCAGTCTTCGGATTTGAGATGATTCCACAGTTCGGCGGAAAGCCGCGCGGTGGAGACCGGGCTCGCGTCCCAGGCCATCGCCGCTTCTTCATGCGCGGCCAGGATGAATTTGCCGCCGGCCTCTTTCAGTTTTTGACCACGCGCATCGGCCATCGCCTTGCGCGCCGGGGTCATTTCTTTCTCGACCGCCTGGATGAGCCAAGGCAGCGAGGTCTCCGCATCGCCGGTGATGCCGAGATCGGCGCTCTGATAGCGCTCATATTCGGCGGTGTTGGCCTTGATGTTGGTGTCGGTGGTGCCGAGCACGATGACCTTCACCCCGGCTCTGGTCTTGGGCTGCGACGGGCGGCCGATCAGATCGTCCACATTGTTAAGGGTGCCGAACAAATCCATCGGTTCGAGCGCGAGAATGACGTCGGCCTGCCGGATCATCGCCGCGCCGCGCTGCGAATGGTTGAGCGGATGGCGGCTCGGCATGTTCATGCGGTTGCGCTCGTCGACCACGGCGGCATTCAACAATTCGGCCAGTTGGACGAGGCGCTTGGGACCGGCTTCGCTGCGCGTATAACGGCCCGTGACGATGACGGGATTTTCCGCCGCCGCGAGCAGCTTCGCCGCTTCGGCCAGCGCGTTGGGATCGCCGGTGGGGTGCGAACGCTGGCGCAATTTGGGAATGAACAGCTTGCGGCCGGGTTCGATCTCTTCTTCCTGTTGGTCGGCATCGATCACGCACAAGACCGGGCCCATTGGCGCGGTGGTGGCGAGATCATAGGCGCGCACCAGGCCTTCGGCGAAGTCCTGAAGGTTGTTCGCCTGGTCGTCCCATTTGGTGTAGTCGCGGACCATGATGGCCTGGTCATGCGCGCTGTGGGCCCATTCGACGCCGGGGCGCCGCGCCGTGCCCTGGCCGACATTGCCAGCGAGCACGATGGCGGGAACCTGATCGCAGAAGGCGTTGTAGATCGCCATCGAGGAATGCTGCAGACCGACGACACCGTGCACCATCGAGGCCAGCGGCTTGCCGGCGATCTTGGCGTAGCCATGGGCCATGGCGACGGAGGCTTCTTCATGGATGCAGGTGATGAACTCCGGCTTCGAATTCATGCCGTAATTGACGATCGATTCCTGCAGACCGCGGAAGGTCGAACCCGGGCAGGACGTGACATAGTCGATGTTCAGCGCCCGCATGCAATCGACCATGAAGTCGCCGCCGACTTTGCCGCCGGTGACGAGCTTTTGGACTTCCTTCGGCGGTTGCGTGTCGCCCGCGGTTTGGGGCTTTGCGGGGACGGCGGATTTCGCCGGCGCGGTTTCCGCACCGACGGCGCGGGTCGCGCTGGCAAGGCCGATGACCGGTCCGGCAGCAACGGCTCCGGCGAGGAATTGGCGGCGTTTCATGTTCGGCGTCTTCGACACGGTTTCGTCCCCTGTGATGCGTTTCGCTTTAGCCCGAAAATAGCGCGATAATGCCTGCTGTTTACCACCCGCAAAAGCCGACCACAACGGGGCCGTTCGGCGGTTCGGCTCGCGAAATGGTGAATAGGCGCTGGCGAATCGCGAACAGCGAGCGGCAACAGGGCGAAGATTCGCCCGGTTTCCCTTTCTTTACCCTGTTCGCTGCTCGCTACGCGCCACTACCGGATGGGCGGGGCGTACATCACGCCCCCTTGAGTCCATAGCCGGCTCAACCCGCGCGGCATCTTTGCCCGGCTCCTGTCGCCGAAATTGCGGCCATAGATATCGCCATAATTGCCGACCGCTTTGACAATCCCAGCCGTCCATCCGGCCGTTAAGCCCGGCCCTTCCTTGGCGGCGAAGAAATAGCGCAGATCGGGGTCTTTGCTTGCCTTCATGCGCTCGAGATTGGCGGCGGTGATGCCCAATTCCTCGGCATCGATAAGGGCGAAGATCGACCAGCGCACCGCGTCGAAGAACTGCTCATCGCCCTTGCGCAGCAATGGCGCCAGGGGTTCCTTGGTGATCTGCTGCGGCAGGATGACGAAATCCTCCGGGTGCGGAGCTTTTTCGATCAGCGCTTCGGCAAGCTCCGTGGTATCGGCCGACATGGCATCACATCCCCCGGCGAACAAAGCCTCCGCCGCATCGGCGCGCCGGTCCTTCACGACGGTCTTGAGCACCAGCTTCCGGTTGTCGAAATAGACCCGCAGGCCGCGCAGAAAATCGGTAAATCCCGCATCCAGGGAGGTGCAAATCGGGCGGCCCGACAGCGCGTCCGGGCTGCTGATATTGAGCTTTTTGCGCACCAGGAATCCCTGCCCGTCATAAAGTATGATCGGGCCAAAGCGCAGATCGCCGGGCAGCTCGCGCCCGGAGGTCCAGGTCAGCCCGCGCAGCACCAGGTCGATCTCCTTGTCGCTGGCGAAATTGACCAGCGTATCGATGGGCTTGAAGCGAAGCTTTGTGGCATCGCCGAAAATGCCCGCGGCAATGGCCTTGCAGATATCGACATCGAAGCCCTGCCATGCGCCGCCCGCATCGCGGGTCGAAAAGCCGGGCACATGCGCGCCGACACCGCAGACGAGATAACCGCGCCCTTTGATGGCATCCAGCCGGTCACCGGCTTGCGCTGCTGACGCGGCGCAAACGAGGACCAAGGCGCACATATCCGATAGCAACGATCTCGGCAAAATGAACTCTCTCGAAAGGTCCTCACCTCGCATGAGGTGGAGGGCAAGCGCGCGCAATGATAAAGAGGCGGGGTCATGGATCAAAGTGCCCGCCACAAGCCGCCGCTGAGCCCGCGCCCCATGCACCGCCGGCATTTTCTCAACACTGCGCTGTCGGCTGCGGCTTTCGCCGCCTCGCCGCTCAGCGCCCAACCCGCAACGCCACTCCGGCGCGGGCCCGAATCCGTGCTCGTGGTGGGGGCCGGTCTCGCAGGGCTGGTGGCGGCCTACCGGCTGCGCGATGCGGGGAAGCGGGTCATTTTGATCGAGGCGCGCACCGACCCCGGCGGCCGGGTGCGCACGCTGCGCAATTATTTCGCCGACGGCATCTATGGCGAGCTGGGCGCGGCGCGGGTCGCCGAAACGCATGAATACGTGCTGCATTGGCTGAACGAATTGAACCTGTCGCTGACGCCCTTTGCGCCAGTGAGCGGTGCCGCGCTTCAGGTGGTGGGCGCAATGGCGTTTCGCGCCGACGATGAGGCGGCGCGCAGCCGAATCGTTCCGGGCCTGCATGCCGACGAGCGGCGTCTGTCGCCTTCGGGTCTGCTGCTGAAATATCTGCAAAACGTGCCCGATGAGCTGGCCAACCCCGAAACCGACATTTCGGACCCACGCTGGCGCGAATTCGATTCGGTGAGCTGGCCCCGCTGGCTGGCCTCGCGCGGAGCGAGCCCGGCCGCCATCCAGCTGATGACGCTGGGAGGGGATTCGAGCGGCTTTTCCGCCCTTTTCATGTTGCAGCAGATCATGCTGCACCGCGATTCGCGCCAATATATGAAGATCGAAGGCGGCATGGACCGGCTGCCGCGCTCCATCGCCGCCCGGCTGAAGGATGTGATCCACTACAGTTGCGAACTCACCCGGCTGGAGCACAGCCCCACCGGCGTGCGCGCCACCTGCAAGACCGCTACCGGAACCGAAACCTTCGCCGCCGACCGGGCGGTGCTGGCGATCCCGTTCTCGACCTTGCGGGGGATCGCCGTTGTTCCCGCCTTCTCGCCGCAAAAGACCAAGGTCATCAATGAGCTATCCTATTACGAGGCGACCCGGTTCCTGCTGCAGACGAAAACCCGCTTCTGGGAGAAGGCCCATCTCACGGGCGGCGCCCGTTCCGATGCGCCGGCCGACATCTGGGACATGAGCTATGGGCAGAAGGCCACAAGCGGGCTGATTTCGCTGACCACGGGCAATGCGGCCATCGAACAGAAGCTGAAAAGCCTCGGCGTGGACGGACAGCGCGGATTTGGCCTGGCCTTGGCCAAACAGGCTTTCCCCACTGTCGATGCAGAAGTACAAAAATCCTTTGTACAAAGATGGGCGCAAGACCCCTATGTCCGGGGGGCTTTCACGGTGTTCCACCCCGGCCAGATGGGTCAGTGGGTTCCCGTGATCGGCCGCAGCGAGGGCCGGGTCGCCTTTGCCGGCGAGCACACCGCCCCCTGGAACGGCTGGATGGAGGGCGCGGTGTGGTCGGGCGAGCGCGCCGCCCAGCAGATTCTCGAACAATAGAGCGCGAGGACGGCCAAGTTCGCCCTTGCGGCATTGGTAGTTTCTGCGATCCTCTTATATAGTTTATCGGATGGTCCCATTGACGCAGGCGGCGGGGCCCCATCGGAGCAATGGAAGAGGCGGATATGAAAACGAAATCGTTGATCGGCATGGGCGGCATTGCCGCATTGGCATTCGCCGCGAGCGCTTTTGTGTCGTTGCCGGCTTTGGCCAATGGCGGCGATTTCTTCAACGAGCTGTCGGAAAGCTGGGGCGCCAATTCGGATACGGGCACGCCGTTCTTCGGCTGGGTCCGCGATGCCAAGGGCAAGCCCATCGCACGCGCGATCGTCACCGCGACCGTGGTCGGCGGCGCGGACGGTCAGGCCGTCACGATCATTTCCGACAATCTCGGCCACTACAAAATTCCAGGTCTCGGCAAAGAGGTGAATGCCAAGACCGTTCTGATCGAATGCGCCAAGGCCGGCTATCGCACCATCGCGCAAGACAAGCGCGTGATGCGCACGATGCCGAAGGCCCCGATCGAGGTCGACTGCAAGATGCAGCCGATGAATCCGGTCAGCTGATCTCGCGAGCGGGCCCGTGCGATATTCCTGTCGCAAGGGCCCGTTCGGTTTCCAGAATTCCCCGTTGCAATCGCCGAAGCCCTTCGTGCATCATCCGCGCGAACGAATAGTCGTGGTCATTGCAAGCGCTTCATTGCATCGAGACGAAAGGCGCGGCCGAACGGCGCCGGTTGATACAAAACACGTCTGAACGCCCGGGGGAGATGCGGGGTTCGGTTCGTCTATAATTCAGGGGGAGCAACCCATGATTACAGCGTTGTTGATCATCCACGGCGTCATCGCGGTGTTCCTGATCGGGGCCATCACGCATCAGACGCTGGCGGTCTTCTGGCCGCGCCGTCCCGGTGAGACCGATTTCGTCGCCCGCGCCCGCGGCGTGAATGCGCGAGGCTATGTCACCACCATCATCATTCTGTATGTGGTGACCTTCTGCCTCGGCGCCTATCTCTATCC
Organism: Micropepsaceae bacterium; assembly: GCA_036264295.1. Classification (GTDB taxonomy): domain Bacteria; phylum Pseudomonadota; class Alphaproteobacteria; order Micropepsales; family Micropepsaceae; genus CAIYRG01. The sequence goes on from DATARE010000320.1 coordinate 23,879, forward strand.
GACCTATCGCGTCTTCGTGCGCCCGCCCTTGCAGGATCTGATGCTGACCTATGCCATCGGCCTGTTCGAGATTAAGGAGAATTTCGCGGCCATCGGCCTCGCGCTGCTCCCCTCCTATTGGTACTTCTGGAAAAAGGCGCCCGATTACGCGACCACGCGCAAGGCGCTGGTGGTGATCTATTTCCTGACCATATGGTACAATTTCATTGCCGGTCATCTCCTGAACAATGTCAGAGGATTTGCGTGATGGGCAAAATCGCATCCCGGGCGTTCCCCGCTTTCGCCATCGGCTTCGCGCTTTATTATGCGCCGGCCTATTCCTTCACGGGGGCAACCTCCGCCTTCACCTGGCCGCTCTTCACCTATTTCCCGGCCATCGACCAATGGAACTGGGGTCTGGTGCCGGGCAACGACACGATCGGGCCGCCAATGTGGTGGTATGGCTGGATCTTCAAGGCCATGATCGTGGGCCTGATCTTCGCCGCGATCTCGCTTTTGTTACCGGAAAAAATGATCGAGAAGTTCCTGGCGGTGCTGGTCTGGGCAGTTCCCGTGGCCGCTTTCATCTTTTTGCTCAATTGGGAATTGCCCTGGTTCTTCCCGGAGTGGAAGCCGATCTGGTTTAGCTGACCAGCGCCCTATATAATGCCTATGGGTGCGTAAGCACCTGTATGCGTGTTTGCGGAGCCGGAACCATGAGGGCAAAACTTCTGACCTGCGCAATGCTTGCCGCGTCCTTTGCGGCGAGCGCGCCCGCTTTTGCCAATGGCGGAGATTTCTTCGAGGAACTCAGCTCCAGCTGGAATCAGAATCGCAGCGATGACGGCGTGCCCTATTTCGGCTTTGTGCGCGATTCCAAAGGCAAGGCGATCGCCAACGCCAGCATCACCGCAACCACGCCGTCGGGATCGAGCTTCGTAGTGCAGGGCGACGCCATGGGCCATTATCGCATTCCGGGATTTTCCAAGCGCGTGGACGCCAAGAAAGTGGTCGTGACCTGCAGCAAGGTTGGCTACAAACTCGTCGCGCGCGACCGCAGGATCATGCGCAGCGCCCCCGACGCGCCGGTCGAGACCAATTGCATCCTGGCGCCGGACGTCAACAAACCGGCAGCGTAAAAGGCGAATAGAAAATAGCGAGTAGCGAATAGAAAAATGGCGAGCGGGGAAATCCTCACTCGCCATTCGCCACTCACTATGCGCGTGCCTTGCGCGCGCCTTACTCCGTCGGTTCGACGTGCATCACCACCGCCTGGTGGTTGGCGCCGATCCACAGGCTCGGTTTCGCGCTGGAATCATCGACCGCGATGCGCCGGCCATTGGTCTCGACCGGCATCAGATACTGCACCGCTGCGCCGGACTTGGTGTCGATGCGCGTGACCACGTCGTTCATCATGTTGTCGGTCCACACCCAGCCCGCCTTGTCGATCTGCGCGTCATAGGGCGAGCCATATTTGCCTGGCACATTCCATTCCATGAACTCGCCATTCTTGGTGTCGAACATCGCCACCTTGTCGGCGCGCCATTCCGCGAACCACAGCCGATCCTGGTTGTCCATACGGCCGCGCCGGGGCCGCGAATAATCGGTCGGCGTCTTGTACGCGGTCGCCGCACCCGTTTTGGCATCGACCTTCCAGATGTATTGGCTGGGGAAGTCGAGCAGATAGGCGTTGTTGTGCGAGTCGGTATAGACGCCATAGGCCGAATGCGCCTCGCCCTTCGGACGATCCTTGAACGGTTCGATCCAGGGATCGAACTTCCCGGTCTTCACATCGAAGCGGCCGATGATCGGCTCTTCGGCGGCGTTCACCCAGGCCTTGCCGTCCACCTTCCAATTGATCGGCGACACCATGGCCTGTTGCGTCTTCAGGTTCTGCATCTCCTTGGGCACGGTGTAGAAGGTGAATTTCTCGGTCTTGCGGTCGAACATGGCCGCGCCCGTCTGGTCCATCATGCCGAGCCAGACATTGCCGTCCTTGTCGAATTCGACGTCGAGATTGCCGCTGGAGAAACCCGGCCGGGTCGGGGCATAGGTGTATTCCTTGACCTGGCCGGTCTTGGGATCCAGACGCGACAGCGAATTCTCGCCGAAATCGCTCAGCCACACATAACCATCGGGTCCCATCACCGTGTCGTGCGGCTGCATGGATTTGCGCGGCAGATCGTAGGACGTGATGATGACATGCGTGTCTTTGCCATGCGGCCGGGCTGCACCTTTCAGCGGAAAGGTGAAATCCTGCGAGGCGGACAGGTTGATCGACGAAATATAATGCGCCAGCCGGTCGATGCCGCCGAAGGTGCGCGACTGATCGCGGGCTTCGGCGCGCTTTTGCGGCATCACCGGAAAGGCCTGGCTCGCCATTTCGGCCATGCGGGGGAAGACATCGTTCTTGAACTGATCCTGCGTATAGGCCGAGGTCAGCGGGCGCGACAGCGTGTGGCAGGTGGCGCAGGCCACGAGATCGCGCTTCTCTTGTTCCGTACCCGGAGCACTGTTCAGCCAGTCGGCATTGGTGAGCTGTGCGGCGAGACTGACCGCCTCGTTGAGCTTCACATCCGACGTCACGCCATTGGCCGTGACATCGATCTGGCGCGGACCGTTCAGCACATAGCCGAGAGCGCGCACCTTGATGCTGTAATGGCCCGGGGTGAGCCGGTCCGCCGGAAAGGCATAATGGCCTTTGTCATCGCTGATGACGGTGACGGAGACGTTGGAGCCGTCCTTCTTGGCGGTGACCAGCACGCCTTCCATATTGCCTTCCTTGGCGGAGGTCACCTGCCCCTGCAGGGCAGCCGTCGCCGCATAGCCGGCGGGCGCGCCGAAGGCCACGAACATGGCCGCGCTTAAGAGCAGCGACATTTTCAGTTTAGGCATGGGTTCCTCCTGGATGGTCCGGAAAAAGCAGCATGATGCGTCCGCTTAGGGCGCGGCTCGAAAAATCAAGCCGGAATAGTTCGCCAAACCGCCCCCGTAGTCAACGGGACGTTCCCCTCCCCAACGCTGAGCTTTCCCCTCCCCCAACGCGGGGAGGGGCTAGGGGTGGGGGGGAAGCCTGCCCACCGACTCGGCCAGAATGAAATCGGCAATCGCCTCCGAATGCGCGAAAACATCATTCTGCAATTCCCCCACCCGCTCGCGCTATCCGCGCTCGCGACCTCCCCGCGTTGGGGGAGGTGATACTGGCAGTCTAGCCGAACATTCCGACTTGAAGCAGGCCGGCCAGGGCGAAGGCATCCGCCCAGTCGCCGCTCTCTTTGGGAATGGCGCAACGCGCAGCCGGCGCGAAGGGTTCGTAATCCCGCCCAAACGCGGTCCAGCTCCGGCCAGGAAGAACCTTGAGCGTCGGCACGCCCAGCCCCGCCGATACCCATGCGACCGAAGCCGGAACGCTTACCACCCCATCCAGCGCCGCGATCATCGCCGCCGTCCGGTCGAGCTCCCA
>DATARE010000373.1:0-13755 GCA_036264295.1 Micropepsaceae bacterium
CCCGCAGCATGGCGATTTTGTTGCGGAGATCCGGGGCGTCATGCACCGGCATATCTCCCACTTGGGTCACGACATCGCCGGGCTTTAGCCCTGCATGTTGGGCCGGCGAATTGGGATCGATTCGGGCGATGACGGCGCCAGTTTGGCCCGTTGAGACACGGGATTTCTTCGCCAGCTCCGGGCTCAGCGGTGCAATCGCAAAACCGAGTTCGCCACGGTCGACGGTGCCGTATTTGATGAGCTGGTCTGCGACGGAGCGCACCATGCTTATCGGGATGGCAAAGCCGATGCCGGCATTGCTACCGCTCGTACCGAGAATCGCGGCGTTGATGCCCACCAGCCTGCCGCGCAGATCCACCAACGCGCCACCGGAATTGCCGGGATTTATGGACGCATCCGTCTGTATGAAATCCTCATAGCCTTCTAGGCCCATGCCGGTGCGGCGCAGACCGCTGACAATACCGGAGGTCACGGTCTGCCCGATGCCAAAGGGATTGCCGATGGCCAGCACATAGTCGCCGACCTCAAGTCTCTCCGAATCCCCGAACGGTATCGAGGACAGATCGTTCAGCGGGACTTTGATAACGGCAATGTCGGTATCGGGATCGGCGCCTTCGAGCGTGGCGGTTGCCTGCCGGCCATCCAGCAGGGTCACGCTTATCTGATCGGCATTGTTCACGAGATGATAATTCGTGACGATATAGCCCTTCGCTCCATCGATGATGACACCCGAACCGGCGGTAAATGTTTCCTTGGGCCGAGGCATATCGGGAAGGCCCAAGAATTGCCGGAGCGCCGGCTCATCGAGAGGGTCCTGCTGGCTCGCGGCCGCACGTATGGCAATGCTGACGACGCTGTTGGCAATTTTCTTGATGATCGGCGCGAGTGTGGGCGGATTTTGCGGGTCCATATTCAGCGGCACCGGAACGGATGAATAAGCCGCCTGCATCGGTACCATCGCCAGCAGCGCAGCAAGGGCAACCGCAAACATATTCGATCGGTTCATGCTTGGCGGCCCTTTGGCTGTCGGCTGCCTGCATATGAACAGATGAGGGGAAAAAATCGCTGACCTAGATCAAACAGTCGTGCAAAATCCCCGCTATTAGAACAGGGTAAGAGCAGCTTCTCCCAGGATTTGCGCTACATCGATGGCGTTCGTCTCGTGGGGGATGGTATTGGTCGTCACAATGCGTGCCGCCCCGGCAGCGCGCAACGCGTCAAACGCGCTACCTGCGAAAACCGCATGCACGCCGACACAAACCGCCGGTTTCATGCCGGCCTGCCGAAGCTGTCCCAGAGTTTCGATCATGGTACGCCCGGTCGAAACGATATCGTCGATAAGCACCGGCGTATGATCGCGCCAGCGCGCGATGTCGGGAACCGAGATTTCCACTTCGGTATCGCTCTTCCGGTGCTTTTCGAGAACCACAAAAGGCGCGCCCGCATCGTGGGCAACCTCCGACACCCATTGTGCGCTTTCCTGGTCGGGTCCGATCAAGAGCGGCAATAAAACCTCGCGCCCGATCCAAGCCGAAAGCAAGGGCGCAGCATGAACGGTCTTCGTCGGGATACGATAAATTTCCGACAGCGACGAAATCCGGTGCAAATGCGGATCGACGGCGATCAGCCAGTCAACGATTGCCGAAAGCTCGGCGGCAAAGATCCGGGACGTGATCGCTTCGCCGGAATGAAAGCGTCTGTCCTGGCGCATATAAGCAAGGTAAGGCGCGATCAGCCCGACGCGAGAAGCGCCCATTTCGCGGGCCGTGGCCGCAGTGAAGGCAAGCGGCAGGAATTTGTCATCCGGCCGGTCCAGCGTCGACACCAGCACCACGGATCGGCGGGAAAATTCGCCATGCAGGCGAAGATAACTCTCTCCATCGGGAAAACGGCGAAATTCCGCGGCCGCTGCTTGGGCGCCTATGGCCGTCGCAAGGCGCGCTGCCAAAACCTCATTTCCAGGCAGGGCGATGATGAGAGGGGTCACAGGCTTTGCAGCAGAATGACGTCGCGATTGCGTTGCGCATATTCGAGCGCATAGTCAAGTTCGCCGGCCGCTTCGGCGTGGACTGTGTAAAGGGGCTGGGATCGTTCGACCTGTGTGTCAACCCGCACATGCAGTTCCAGACCGGCTGCCTTGTCCTCCGGCGCACCCGCAAGCTTTGCCAGTTTGGCCAATCTGCGATTGTCGATTGCTGCCACGCGGCCACTACGGGCCGCCGTGATGGTGTGCCGATATGGCGCGATTGGCGGTACGCGCATCCCGCCTTGCGCTTCGCAAATCCGCTGAAATTTGCTCCAAGCACGGCCGCTGTCGAGTGTCTCCAGTGCAAGAGCCGCACCCGCTCCCGGAAGCGCGACCCCGCCCAATTCCAAAAGCTGTGAAGCGAGCAGCAAAGCCCTTTGTCTCAGGTCCGACGGCGCTCCCAGTTTGCGCTGCAGCACGGCGAGAACGTCAAAGGCTTCGAGAGCGGGACCGATGGAATGCCCAACCGGTTGTGTGCCGTCGGTTTCTATGACCCGCATGGTCAACCCGAATTCCAGGCCCACTTGCACGAGCATCTGCGAAAGCACGGAAGCCGCTTCGGCGCTCCGGACTTTGGCGGTTTTTCCGACCGGCATATCAAGCACAAGATGCGTGGATCCGGCTGCAACTTTCTTGGAGATGATCGAGGCAACCAATTGTCCTTCGCTGTCGAGATCGAGCAGGCGCTCCACCCGGATAAGAATATCGTCGGTGGGGCTCAGCCGCACCGCGCCGCCCCAAACAATGCAGCCGCCTTCGCGCTCCACGACGCTGCGCATCGCCGGGAGATCGAGATCCACCGGCGCCAGCGTCTCCATCGTATCGGCTGTGCCGGCCGGCGATGTGATGGCACGCGAGGATGTCTTGGGAATGGTCAAACCGCAGGCCGCAACGATGGCGACAATGATCGGCGTCGTGCGGTTGCCGGGCAGTCCGCCGACGGAGTGCTTATCGACGATCGGCATCCTGTCCCAGGAAATGCGATCGCCGACCTGAATCATGGCCCGCGTCAGCGCGCAGATTTCTGCCTGATCGAGAGCGCGCGCGGCGCATGCGGTAATGAAAGCGGACAGCTCCACATTCGAGTAGAAACCCGCAGCAACATCGCGGATAATGTTGCTCATGGCCGCTTCATCGAGGGGCCGCCCATAGACCTTGCCTCGCACGCGGCCGAAGGAATCGAGCGGCGGCGGGTGGGACACAGTCACTTTGCCGCCTTTATGCAAACCGAGCTTCTGCCAAGCCAAATCCGAAAGGCCGGCCTCGCGCTCGCCCACCATGTCTGACGTCACCTGGTACAGATTGGCGATGACGCTGCGATTCTCATGCGAGACCGTCACGCGCGCATGGCTTTCCAGGCCTTCCGCTTTGCAAACCTCGCAATTCTTATGGAGGTAGATTTGGGCCTCTTGAATCGCTTCGATGCCCAGTCTGCGCGCGTCGAGAAATCGCGGCGCCGCCGCAATGGGCCCTATCGCGGATTGCCTATGATGACCGTCATTCATATGAGTTCGGCCTCGTCACGATAATCAGGGACAGTGCAGGCCCAGCCGAGTTCTTCGTCAATGCGGTGGCGCAGGGCGTCTGCCGCCGCCGGCTCGCCATGGGTGACGAACGTCATTTTGGGCGGGGAACGGAAATGCCGAAGCCATGCCATGATTTCATCCGCATCGGCATGTGCCGACAACATTTGCAGATTCTGCACCTGCGCGCGCACGGGAATATATCGCCCATGCATTTTGATCGTTTCCGCTCCCTCGGTCATCGCCGCGCCGCGCGTTCCCCCCGCTTGGAATCCGGAAAACAGGATCAAGTTTTTGGGCTCGGGCGCATAGGTTTCGAGATGATGCAGGACACGCCCGCCTGTCGCCATCCCGCTGGCCGATAGGATGAGCTTGGGCTCCGTCTGCGCATCCAGCCGTTTGGACTCATCGATCGTCCTGACATAGTGCGCGATGCCAAAAGCCGCCCTGGTCTCGGCAGGATCAATCCGATGATCTTCGGAATGCGCGGCGAAAATTTCCGTTGCATCGATGGCCATCGGGCTATCGACATAGATCGGCAGATCCGGGATTCGGTTTGCCTGCTTCAGCCGATACAGATGCAAAAGCAGCGATTGGGTCCGGCCCACCGCGAAAGCGGGGATGAGAATCGTTCCGCCGCGGGCCACCGTCGTCTGTATCGCTTCGGCGAGCGCATCCTCCGGATCGAGCGGACCATGACTTCGGTTGCCGTAGGTCGATTCCACGATCAAATAATCTGCGGCTTCGACAACATCGGGATCGAACAGGCTGATGTCCTTAGGCCGGCCGAGATCGCCCGAAAAGAGGATTTTGGTATCCCCGCGTGTCAGCTCGATCATGGCCGCGCCCAAAATATGACCGGCATACAAAAACCGCGCGGTCAACCCGCCGGCAACCGGCACGTTTGTGCGGAACGACACCGGCCGGAATCGTTCTAAGGATTTTTCCGCATCCGCCTGCGTATAGAGCGGCAGAGCCGGTTTGTGCTTGGAAAAACCGCGGCGATTGGCGAATTCCGCGTCCCGCTCCTGCAAATGTCCGCAATCCGGCAGCAGAAGGCCGCAAAGATCCATCGTCGCATCGATGCAGGAGATCGTGCCGCGAAACCCGTTCCGCACCAGCAAGGGGATGTAGCCCGAATGATCGATATGGGCATGCGTCAGCAAGATTTGATCGATGCTGGCGGGTGGAACCGGAAAGGGTGCCCAATTTCGCAGCCGCAATTGTTTGAACCCCTGGAACAGGCCGCAATCCACCAGGATGCGCCGGCCCTCCGATTCCAGAAGGTATTTCGAGCCCGTGACGGTGCCCGCCCCGCCCAGAAAGCTGATTTTGACAGTCATCCGAAGCGGTACTCCCGTGAGCGGCGGGTGTCGAAAGCCGGAACCGCCAGTGTTTTCCGCGATTCATTCCAAAGGTCACTTGATCTGGATCAAGGCGAAAGGGCCAGAAGGAAATATGCTGAAGATCGAAAACCGGATGAAATTTCATGACCCGCGCTGCTCGCGTTCAACCGAATCCGCCAGAAGCCACGGCCACCCAGAAGAGCGGTTGGTCTTGCCCCGACCGCGCGGACTTGCCTGTACCCGGACCCGAACAATTGCCGCTCCCCACTCTCGAGAATGACAATCCCTTTGCGGTTCCGGCACGTTTGGACGACACGCTGACGCAAGTCCTGGCCTATTGGAATGGACTGAAGCGCGGCAACGCCGAAATGCCTTTTGCCGACGATGTCAAACTCGGTGACATATGGAAGCTTTCGAACAGCATTGTCCTGGTCCATGTTTTGCCAATGCCCCACCGCTTTCGCTTGGAAATCGCGGGACGGCAACTGATCCGCATGTATGGTGAGGATGTGGCAGGCCGTTTCGCCGACGAGATCGCGGTTCGCCCGCCGCTGGATTTCTTCCTTTCGCAATGCAGCGCCGCGACCGACGCGCGCGCACCGACATTTTATCGGCATCCAGCAACCGCGGATGGGCACGGTGCCTATGCCCGAATTCTTCTGCCGCTGTGGGGAGACGGACGGATCGTTGCCCTGTTGGGCGCCGTCAGCAACGCATAAGGCACGACAATGAGGGCTCTATCACTTGTTGCATTGATCGCCACATTGGCGAGCGCAGGCGCAAGCGCCGACGAGCGGACAAATGCGGCCGATGCTGCCATGGTCCGCGCTGGGCACAACATCGCGGTAACGAGTTGCGTCGCGTGTCATACGGTCACTCCGAAGCAGGCCGTTGCGCCGGTCCTCGGCCCGGGAATTCCGAGCTTCGAGGAGATCGCCAATCGTCCCGATGTCACGGCCCAATCGTTGCAATCCGCGATGAAGACGGCGCGCTGGCATGACAAAGCGATGGCGGGCACATTGCTGCCGATGAGCCGCATTTCCGATAAGGAGCAGGGTCAGGTGGCGGCGTTTATCGTGAGCCTTCGGAAATCCCGCTGATCCGTTCGCCGAGACCGCCGCGCCTTTCGATGAAGGATGCAATGGCGGGAACGCCTTCTCGGGTCTTCATATTGGCAAAGACATAAGGGCGTTCGCCGCGCATCCGTTTGGTATCGGACTCCATGACGGCCAGCGATGCTCCCACCATGGGCGCCAAATCCGTCTTGTTGATGATGAGCAGGTCGGACCGTGTAATGCCGGGGCCGCCTTTGCGTGGGATCTTCTCGCCACCCGAGACATCGATGACATAAAGCGTGATGTCGGCCAATTCCGGGCTGAATGTGGCAGCAAGATTGTCGCCACCCGACTCAATGAGAATAAGATCGAGCTTGGGAAAGCGCGCGCGCATTTCCGCAACGGCGGCGAGATTGATGGACGCATCTTCGCGAATGGCGGTGTGCGGGCAGCCGCCGGTTTCGACGCCGAGGATGCGCTCATTCGGCAAAGCGCCGGCGCGCATAAGAATGGCGGCGTCTTCCTTGGTGTAGATGTCATTGGTGATCGCGCAGATATCGTACCGGTCGCGAAATACCGTGCAAAGCGCTTCCATCAGCGCGGTCTTGCCCGAACCGACGGGGCCGCCGATGCCGACGCGCAAAGGTCCGTGGGGTGATTGGCTCACGAGCGGAATAGCCTCGTATATTGGGTTTCGTGCTTCATCGCGGCAATCTCCGCCATGATGGTGATGTTCGACAATTGAGACAGATCGCCCGCAAGACCCAGCGCCGCCGTGTCCGCGACGGCTTGCTCCAATTGCATCAGCACGCGCTGACCATCGGTGTGGCCCAGCGGAATGAGCCGCACGCCGGCCGAAACCAGATTGGCTGCAAACGCGTGGAAATAGGCTTCGAGAGCGGGTTCCAGAGCGATGCCGTGATCCGCAGCTGCGGTAGCGACGGCGACAGGATAAGAAATAGCCCTCGGATAAATCGCCGCAAGCCGGCTCAGATTCGTGCTGCCCCAGGTATTGGCCGTGATCTCGGCAAAGGCGCTTCCTTGCGCATGTGTTTCAACCCGCCGTTCGGCGGTGGAGGCGATGGCATTCGCGCACATCGCCACGTCGCACAGCGCCTCGAAATCCTCACGACGCACCGCCCGATAGGCAGCCGCGAACAGAATCGCATCGTTGCGGCCGCTCCCGCACAGAAGAATATCGGCAAGCCAGCGCTGCAGATTGGCAGCATCCGTGATGGCGCCGGTTTCAACCAGCCATTCGATACCATGCGAATAGGAGAACGCACCGACCGGATAGGCCGGAGATAACCACGCCATCAAGCGATAGAGTTCGGCATTAGTGGTGGTCATGACCGTGACCATGCGATGGCCGTCCCTCATAGGCGCCCCGCTCGGGATTGAATGGCGCATTTACATAACGAATCTCGCCACCAAGGCCTTCGATCATAGCGGCAATGACGTGATCGGCTCGAAGGCGGAGCACATTGGCCGTGATCTCCGCAGCCAGATGGCGATTGCCGATATGCCAGGCGATACGGGCCAATTGCGCGGCATCCGGGCAGCGAATTTCCATCAGCGGCTCGTCGGCGGCGCGCACGCGGACCACATCTCCCGACGAAAGCCGGATGCCGTCGCCGCTGCGCAAATCCGGGACTTCGCCAAGATCGAGCAGAAATTCCAGGCCCTTCTCCGCGCAGAGAACAAGCCTGCGGCGATGGCGATCTTCGTGATCCAGGATCACTTCGTCGATGAAGGGTCCTGGCGGGTCTTTCACGATCCCGATTCCGCGCAGCATGAACCCTCAGAACAGAAAATAGCGCTGCGCCATCGGCAAGACCGATGCGGGTTCACAGGTGATCAATGCGCCGTCGATCCGCACCTCATAGGTCTCCGAATCCACCTCGATGGCGGGAGTCATTGCGTTGTGCACCATCGCGGCCTTGTTCACCGCTCTGGTTCCGCGCACCGGGACGAGCATCTTTGCCACACCCAATTGCTTGGACAAATCCGCTTCGACCGCCGCCTGCGAAACGAAGGTCACGGAGCCTGCGGTGTTGGAACGTCCATAGGCACCGAACATCGGCCGATAATGCACCGGCTGCGGCGTCGGAATGGAGGCATTGGGATCGCCCATCGCCGCGGCGGCGATCGTGCCCCCAATCAAAATGAGCGAGGGCTTCACGCCGAAGAACGCCGGATCCCACAGCACAAGATCGGCGCGTTTGCCCGGCTCGATCGATCCCACATGACCAGCCAACCCTTGGGCGAGGGCCGGATTGATCGTGTATTTGGCGATGTAGCGCTTGACGCGGACATTGTCGTTGTCGCCGCTCTCTTCGGGAAGGCGGCCGCGCTGCCGCTTCATCTTATCCGCGGTTTGCCAAGTGCGGATCAGAACTTCGCCCACGCGGCCCATCGCCTGGCTGTCGGATGAGATCATCGAAAACGCGCCGAGATCATGAAGAATGTCCTCGGCTGCAATCGTCTCACGGCGAATCCGGCTTTCGGCGAATGCGAGATCTTCGGGAATCGACGGATCGAGATGATGACAGACCATGAGCATGTCGAGATGCTCATCGATCGTGTTCACCGTATAGGGCCGCGTGGGATTGGTCGAAGAGGGCAGCACATTCGGCAATCCGCACACTTTAATGATGTCCGGGGCATGACCGCCGCCCGCCCCTTCCGTGTGATAGGCGTGGATGGTGCGGCCCTTGAAAGCAGCAATCGAATCTTCCACGAACCCGCTTTCGTTCAGCGTATCGGTGTGAATCATCACCTGCACATCGAAGCGGTCGGCCACTTCCAGGCAGCAGTCGATGGCGGCCGGCGTGGTGCCCCAATCCTCGTGCAGTTTGAGGGCGCACGCACCGGCGGCGATCTGTTCGATCAGCGCTTCGGGGCGCGAGGCATTGCCTTTGCCGGCAAACGCCAAATTCATCGGGAAGGCGTCCGCTGCCTGGATCATGCGGGCGAGATGCCACGGGCCGGGCGTGCAGGTCGTCGCGTTGGTGCCGGTGGCCGGGCCGGTGCCGCCGCCCAGCATGGTCGTGACCCCGGACATCAGGGCTTCTTCGATCTGCTGCGGACAGATGTAATGGATGTGAACGTCGAGCCCACCGGCGGTGAGGATTTTCCCCTCGCCTGCGATGATTTCGGTCCCCGGTCCGATGATGATATCGACGCCGGCCTGGATGTCGGGATTGCCCGCCTTGCCGATGCCCGCGATGATTCCGCCCTTCAAGCCGACATCGGCCTTGACGATTCCCCAATGATCGATGATCAGCGCATTGGTGATGACGGTGTCGACGGCACCCGCGGCGCGGCTGAGCTGCGATTGCCCCATGCCGTCGCGGATGACTTTCCCGCCGCCGAATTTCACCTCTTCGCCATAAACCGTGAAATCTTTCTCGACTTCGACGATGAGGTCGGTATCGGCCAGCCGCACCCGGTCGCCGGTGGTCGGCCCAAACATGTCGGCATAATGCCGGCGAGGAAACGAAACCGGCATGCTTATAACGGCCCCATGATCTTCTGTTGAAATCCATAGACAATGCGGGCGCCGCCAAACGGCACCAGCGCAACATCCCTGCCCTGCCCGGGCTCGAAGCGGACCGCCGTTCCCGAAGGAATATCCAGCCGGTAACCGCGGGCTTTTTCGCGGTCGAACTGCAGCGCCGTGTTGACCTCGTAAAAATGATAATGCGAGCCGACCTGCACCGGCCGGTCGCCGGCATTGGCGACGTGCAGGACAATCTGGGTAGCCCCTGCGTTCAGGACGATTTCGCCGTCGGCGGGAAAAATCTCTCCGGGGATCATGGCGGGCCTTCTCAGCGAATGGGCTGGTGAACCGTGACGAGTTTCACCCCGTCCGGAAAGGTTGCTTCCACCTGCACATCGGGAAGCATTTCGGCGATGCCCTCCATCACCTGATCGCGTCGGATGACATGCGCACCCGCTTCCATCAATTCGGCGACGCTGCGGCCATCGCGCGCCCCTTCCATGATGAAATCCGAAATCAGTGCAACGGTTTCGGGATAGTTCAGCTTGAGGCCGCGGTTGAGGCGGCGTTCCGCCACCTGCGCCGCCATCGCGATCAGCAATTTGTCCTTTTCCCTGGGTGTCAGAAGCATGTCGATTCCGTCGTTTTAAGTCATCCACACGCGCGGCAACGCCTTGCGGCGAAAATCGCCAAGCACACGCGCAATCTCTCGAATGAGACGATAGCCGTCGGGCGCCACAAAGCGAACGAGCATCATGCCGCGCCATGCGCTGGCTCCCGCAACAATCCCGTTCTCTTCCGGGGCCGCGGCAAGCAACGCCCGCACGTACTCAATCCGTTCTTCGGCGTCCGGCGCAATATAGCGCAGCGTCGCCATCGCGCGGTTGCGGTTCAAGACCGAAGGTTTGTCCAAGGCAGCCTGGATGTCATCGTCGATCGCGAAACATTCGGCGTGGAGCCGCTCTCCGTCCCGGACGATAGACCAGCTATCGGATAAGGCGCCGGAGGTGACCGTCTCCCCCCGTGCGGTGCGGCCAAAGATGAGAGCCTCCAATGCGAGCAAGCTGGCATCCGCGCTGAGTTCGACATGGGTCTCGCGCTTGAGACAGGCGCCATCGAAGAAAATAGTCGGTTGCGGCAACCACTCCATGCACGCGCCGGGTCCAAGGCAGATTTGGTTCTGAACCAATGCGGCATCGGCGGGGGAGCGGTAGATCCTTTCGCAGGACTGCGTGGTCAGTACCGCCGAACTGCGCTCCTCCAACCGGATGGCGAATTCCACGCGGTCTCCCCCCGTCAGCCCGCCGGCCAAATTGAGCAAGACGGCTTCGGGTGGCTGTCCCGGATCAGCTCGCGGAAAGCGGACCTTTAATGCGCCGTGCTGGAACACCCTTATTGGTTCGGAAATTCCGTTTCGCTGCGCAAACACGAGATCGGCGGTGCCAAAGCTTCTTTGCAGGCGGATTTGGCGCGCTACGGACGTAAGTGTCATCCGGACCATCTGACGGCACCGTCCTGCCCTCGTCAATACGGCAAAGCTGCAGCCCTCAGCTGTATTGGACTTTCGGGATATGTACGGCAGCGCGCTGAGATTTGGGTGGCGTGCCGGACGGCCAGCGGTAAATTTTCATTGCAAAATTTTTGCACGGGTCAATTGGAAAAGCCCATGACGATCAGATTCATTTCGGGTGAGTTTCTCGGCGCCAGCAACTCAGAACGGGCCCAAAAAGCCCGCCAAATGGCGGCCGAAGCCGATTCACTCGCGATCTGCGCGCTAAACGAGAATGTGCGCAACTCCTATATTGAATTGAAGGAACATTGGAACAAGCTTGCCGAGGAAATCGAGCAGATCGATGCCGGATTGTAACCGGCGAGCCGAATGGCCGGCCGGCTTCAGTCCGGAAGTGGCTGAATAATCAAATCCACGGTTTTCCCGGCGCGCAGAATCGTGGCCGGGATATCGCGCGATGCGCGCTCGAAGGTCAGAAGCCGGTGAAGGTCGTCGACGCCGAAGATCGGTTCGTTGTCGAACGTCAACAACACGTCGCCGTCCTGCAGGCCCGCTTTGGCAGCCGGGCCGCCGTGCAACACATCGTTCAGCATCACCGCATTGTCGTGGGTACGGCCCAATGCGTGAGACAATCGGCGTCCCAAGGTGATGGTTTGGGCGCTGATCTGGATGCGGCTTCGCCGCACGCGCCCATCCCGCATCAAACGGGTTGCGACATCGATGGCCGTGTCGCTGCCGATGGCAAAGCAAATGCCTTGCGCCCCGCCCGCCATTGCCGTGTTGATGCCGATCACCCGCCCATTGCTGTCGGCAAGCGGGCCGCCGGAATTGCCGGGATTCAGCGGCGCGTCCGTTTGAATGACGCTATCGATACGCCGGCCTGATTGGGCCCGCAGACTGCGTCCCAATGCGCTGACGATTCCGGCGGTGACCGTCGCCTGATAGCCGAGCGGATTGCCGATCGCGATGACGAGTTGCCCGACGCGCAACGTCGCGGAACGGCCGAATATGGCATGCTCGAACCCGCTTCCCGCAAGGCGCAGCACGGCAAGATCGGTTTCCGGGTCATCGCCAATAAGCGTCGCTTCGTGTTCGCGCCCGTCGGGCAGGGACGCGAAGAGTTTTGCCGCGCCTTTGACCACATGGCTGTTCGTCAGCAGATAACCGTCGGGCGTGTAGATGACGCCCGAACCCTGTCCCAGGCGGCGGCTTTGGCGTGTTGCGTGCCGATGCTGGCGACGGCAGGCCCGACGCATTCGAAAGCTTCGGAGACCAACCGCGAATAGGGATCGAGAGTGGCGTTTTCGGGAAAATAGTCCATGCCCATGCCGTATGACATGCGAGCCGGGCGCCGCCACGCCAACCCGGTTGAATGGCCGGGCCTTTCCTGGCCATACGCCCGATAGACGCGCGGTGCTGCATTTTCGATTTTGTCTCCTATCTAACGAACAGGAGAATCCTATGGGTTTCGAAACGGATCGGTTGAACGAATATTCCGAAGCGCTCGCTCAGCGGGCCGAAGCTGCCAGACCCAGTGTTGTCGCTGTGCGCAAAAGCGAGGGCCGCCATGTCAGCGGCCTGATCTGGTCTGGCGGCCTTGTCGTCACATCGGAGCAGGCTTTGCCGCGCCAGGATGCGTTCGAGGCGGTGCTGCCCGGGGGCACTCCGGTGACGGCCGCGATGGTTGGCCGGGACGCCAGCACGAATATCGCGGTTCTGCGGCTTCCCCAGCCAGTGCAGGTGCCTCCCTACAGCCCGGCTTCGATCAAAACCGGCACTCTGGTGCTGGCCTATGGCTCCGACGGCGACGGCGGGTTGACGGCGCGCGGTGGCATCGTTCAGCAAAGCGGCCCCGCCTGGTCGAGCATGCGCGGCGGGCACATCGAAAAGCGTATCGCCCTCGATATTCGCCTCTCCCGGCGCGAAGAGGGCGGACCGGTCTTCGACGCGAAAGGCGGTCTTGCCGGCATGTCGGCGCTTGGGGTGAGGGGTCAGATCCTGGTGATCCCCACGGAGACCTTGCAGCGCATCGTCCCGCAGCTCGAAAAACATGGCGCCATCGCGCGCGGCTGGCTCGGCGTCAAGCTGCAGCCGGTCGCCGTTCCCGACGCGCTTCAGGCAGAGGCCGGCCAATCGTCCGGCATGATGGCGATGTCGGTCGCCGAAGATGGGCCTTCCGCCAAAGCCGGATGTCTTGCCGGCGATATCTTCCTTTCGATTGGCTCCGCGCCTGCGCGGCGGGTTCGCCAGGTGGCAGCGCTTTTGGGCCCCGACAGCATCGGGCGCACCTTGAATGCCCGGGTCATACGTGGCGGATTGGTTCATCCGTTGTCGCTCACCATTGAAGCTCGGCCGGCCGAATGATGATGACGCACCGGGCCGATACCGCCATCGCTCCGCCGTTGCGCGTGGCGCTTCGCTTGCGCGATGGCGCACGCCGCAACGCGCTAGCCGGGGTGGTCGCGGCTGCGAGCCACGATATCGTCGAGAACACAGACGCCGCCGATGTGATTGTTTTCGACAAGGGTGCGGAGATGCGCGATTCCGAAGCAGCACGCGCCGTTGTGATTGGAGGCTCCCCGCGCGAAGCGGCCGCGCTTCTCCCTGCGGATGCGAACGCGGCCCAGATCGATGCCGCCATTCGCGCCGTCGCTGCCGGGCTGACCGTGCGGACCGCACAGACCGATAGCGGTGGTTTTGGACAGGAGTTGGAGAACAGCCGGCCCGAGATATTGCTGACGCCGCGCGAACTTCAGGTATTGGCCGCCATTGCCGAGGGCCTGGGCAATAAGG
>DATARE010000165.1:0-1710 GCA_036264295.1 Micropepsaceae bacterium
TCGCCACCTGGAATATCAACTCGGTCCGCCTCAGGGCAGCTTTGGTGGGCGATTTCCTGAAAACCCATGCCCCGGACGTGCTTTGCCTGCAGGAAACCAAGGTTCCCGACCCTCTTTTCCCCGGGGAGGTCTTCCGCGAACTCGGCTATGTCCATCAGGCCATCAACGGCCAAAAGGGCTATCACGGCGTCGCCATCCTTTCCCGGCTTCCATTTCGCAAAACCCAGGCGCTGGCCTTCTGCGGCAAAGACGATACCCGCCATGTCTCGGTTCAATTCGAAAGCGGGCTGGAGTTGCACAATTTCTATGTGCCGGCCGGCGGAGATATTCCCGATCCGGCAGTGAACCCGAAATTCGCCCACAAGCTGGATTTTCTCCGCGAGATGGAGACCTGCTTTGCCAGACAGGGCAGGCAAAAGAGCGATCCCATGGTGCTGGTCGGCGACCTCAACGTGGCGCCGTTCGAGAACGATGTCTGGAGCCATAAGCAGCTGCTCGATGTCGTGAGCCATACGCCGATGGAAACGGAGCTTCTGGCGGCCGCCGTCGACAGTTTCGATTGGCATGACGTGACCCGCGGGGCCGTGCCCTTGGCGGAGAAGATCTATTCCTGGTGGAGCTACCGGGCGCGCGACTGGCTAGCCTCCGACCGTGGCCGCAGACTCGACCACATCTGGGTTACCCAGCCTTTGCGCGATTGCGTTTCCAATCACGCCATCCTGAAGGAGGCACGGGGTTGGTTGCGCCCCTCCGACCACGTGCCGGTGATGGCGACAATTATGCTCTAACTTCGCCAGAATGGATCGGTCTTGACGAAGCTTTTCCAGCGCTTCCTGGCCTTTTTCCAGGTGGGCTCGACGCGGCTGTGATGCCAGCCATCGACAAAAGCGGCAGCTTCCAGCAATTCCGCGCTGCTTCTTTTGCCGGCGTGTTCGGTGATCCGGCGCAAAATCGTTTCAACCGTCGCCGCATCGTTCAAGGCGCCGAACAGATCCTGCAATTTGCTCAGGCGTTCCAGAAACGCGGCGACCGCTTTGGTGGGAAACAGCGGCGCGAAGAATTCCGCCGAATAGCGCAGCTTCTTGAGCGAAATGCGCAAGCGATGGCGTTCCTGCACGTTGAGCGATGACAAATGCTTGGCGCGCTTGCAGGCCTGCTTCAGGCGCTTGTCGAGGGTTTCGGATGCCAGCGCCCGCGCCGGACGTTCGAAGGCCGCCAATTGCTGATACGAGGCGGCGTCCCGCCAAATGCTGGTTTCGATGGCCGAGCCGAGGTCCAACAGGAAGCCGGTGAAATCGTCCGACTGCACCAATTTGGCCGCTTGCTCCCAGGATTCGCGCCGCACCTCTTCCAGCAGCAGCCGAAGTTGCGGCAAGCCGGGCTTTTTCGTGCTGTCCTCGACTGGGGCCAGCAGTTCGGTCGCGAAGACATCGAGTTCGCGCGTGCCACCGAAAATATCGGAAAGATTGTTGGCGCGCTTGTCGAGTGCATCCAGATCGCGCACCCGAAACTCGCCGCCCGAGGCGGAGAGTGCCGCGCGCAAGCGGCGCAAGCCGACGCGGATTTGATGCACCCCTTCGGGCAGGCGGGCGTCGGCCACGGCCGGTGCGTTGCGGGCGATATGGCGCAGACAATGCAGCAAGGTTGCCCGGAACGCTTCTTCCGCCGTGCAATCGGGCGACAATTGCGTGCGGCCGGCTTTGTGCGCGC
>DATARE010000384.1:0-3009 GCA_036264295.1 Micropepsaceae bacterium
CAACTCGTCCCCCCTCCGGCTTGCCGTGCAAGCCACCTCCCCCGCAAGCAGGGGAGGAAAATATAGCACGGAGAATTTCCTCCCCCGTTGTTACGGAGGAGGTGTTTCGCGCAGCGAATCGGAGGGGGCATCTTGGGCATCCCATTCAAGCCGGCGGCGGATCGGGGCTGTCGATCTGCACCACGCGGTTCACGAAAATCCCCGGCGTGTGAATCGATTCCGGATCGAGCTCGCCCAATTCCGCCATGTGCCGCGTCTGGACGATGGTCAGCGCGGCGGCCATCGCCATCACCGGATTGAAATTGCGTCCCGTGCCGCGATAAATGAGATTGCCCCAGCGGTCCGCGCGCCAGGCCTGAATCAACGCGATATCAGCATGCAGGGCGCGCTCCATCACATAGAGCCGGCCGTCGAATTCGCGCGTTTCCTTGCCTTCGCCCAGCCGCGTGCCGACCGAAGTCGGCGTGTAGAAGGCGGGAATGCCGCACGCCGCCGCACGGATGCGTTCGGCGATGGTGCCTTGGGGTACGACTTCCAGCTTGATCTTGCCGGCGCGGTATAACTCTTCGAATGCGGGCGGCGTCTGGCGCGGAAAACTGCATAGCAGCTTGGCAACGCGGCCCGTCGCGAACAGCTTGGGCAGCGCGGGCGAGCCGAACCCGGCATTGTTGGAAACGATGGTGAGGTCGCGGGCGCCCGTCGCGATCAGCCCTTCCAGCAATTCCTGCGGCTGGCCGACCACGCCGAAACCGCCCAATAGCACGATGGCGCCGTCCTTCACGCCGGCCAGAGCTTCGGTGACGTTTGCGACGCGCTTGTCGATCATGGTTCTAAACCACCCTCCCCTTGAGGAAGGGTCGAAGCGGCACCAGTCGCTTCGGGGAGGGGAGTTTCCCTCTGCTGCAAAGCGCATTGCAAAACGAAATCGGCACGGGAAATTCGTAACTCTGCGGCATGTCCCCTCCCCGAACCGCCTCGCTAACGCTGCGGTTCGACCCTCCCTCAAGGGGAGGATTAAGTGGGGGTTTTGGCGCGTGCAACAGGCTGTGACAAGCGCAAACTTCAGGTGACACAGCCCCAGTCCAAGCTGCTACATTCCGCTGGAATCATGGACACATCGTCAGATCCTTTCGCCGACCCGCTGGATGCGGCGTTTGATGCGGCCCAGGGCGAGGCTATGGCCGATGCCGGCCGGCCCGTGGAGCCCCAGGCCGGTCCCGAACCGGCCTATTTGCGCGGGCTGAACGCCGAACAGCGCGAAGCCGTGCTGGCGCTTGACGGCCCGGTGCTGGTGCTGGCCGGCGCCGGCACCGGCAAGACGCGGGTGCTGACCACGCGCCTCGCCCACATTCTTGCCACACGCCGCGCCTGGCCTAGTCAGATCCTGGCGGTCACGTTCAC
The DNA here is from genome assembly GCA_036264295.1 of Micropepsaceae bacterium. Taxonomy (GTDB): domain Bacteria; phylum Pseudomonadota; class Alphaproteobacteria; order Micropepsales; family Micropepsaceae; genus CAIYRG01. Next base: position 1,402 of record DATARE010000384.1, read on the forward strand.
CAATAAGGCCGCACGCGAGATGAAGGAGCGCATCGGCGCGCTCATCGGCGGCACGGTCGAGGGCATGCAATGGCTCGGCACATTCCATTCCATCGGCGCGCGCATTCTGCGCCGCCACGCCGAACTCGCGGGGCTCAAGCCCAATTTCACCATCCTGGATCAGGACGATCAGCTGCGTCTGATCAAACAGGTGATCGAAGCGGAAAACATCGACGAGAAGCGCTGGCCGGCGCGCACCCTCGCGGTAATGATCGACGGCTGGAAGAATCGCGGCCTGGCGCCCGCCGATGTGCCGGATGGCGACGCGCAGGCTTTTGCTTTCGGCAAAGGACGCAATCTCTATGCGCTGTACCAGAAGCGGCTGAAGGCGCTGAACGCGGCGGATTTCGGCGATCTGCTGCTGGAGCCCATCGCCATCCTGCGGGGAAATCGCGAAATCCTGCAGGATTACCAGCACCGCTTCCGCTACATGCTGGTCGATGAATATCAGGACACCAATGTCGCGCAATATTTGTGGCTGAGGCTGCTTGCGTGCGCGAACAAGAATATCTGCGTTGTGGGCGACGACGACCAGTCGATCTACGCCTGGCGCGGCGCCGAGGTGGAAAACATCCTGCGCTTCGAACGCGATTTTCCCGGCGCCAAGGTTATCAAGCTGGAACGCAATTACCGTTCCACCGCCACCATCCTGGGCGCGGCGTCAGGGCTTATCGCCGCCAACCGCGCGCGGCATGGCAAGACGCTGTGGACCGACACCGGCAGCGATGGCGACAAGGTGCGCGTGCAGGGCGTGTGGGACGCCGAAGAAGAAGCGCGCAACGTCGCCTCCGAGGCGGAAAATCTGCATCGCAAGGGTCGCCCCCTGTCACAGATGGCGGTGCTGGTGCGCGCCTCGTTCCAGATGCGCGAATTCGAAGAGCGGTTTCTGGCGCTCGCGTTGCCCTATCGCGTGATCGGTGGCCCGCGCTTCTATGAACGCGCGGAAATCCGCGACGCGCTGGCCTATCTGCGTGTGATTGCACAGGGCGACGACGACCTCGCCTTCGAGCGCATCGTCAACAAGCCCAAGCGCGGGCTCGGCGATGCCACCATCCAGGCGCTGCACAATCACGCGCGCAGCGTGAACGTGCCGCTGACCGCGGCGGCCGCCGAACTCGGCGAAACCGACGAGTTGGCGCCCAAAGCGCGCGCCGCTTTGGCCGCGCTGACGCGATCCTTCGACCGCTGGCGGCAGCAGGCCATGCATCTGCCCCACACCGAATTGGCCGAGATGGTGCTGGAGGAATCCGGCTACACCGACATGCTGAAGGCGGACAAATCGCCCGAAGCCGCCGGGCGGCTCGAAAACCTCAAAGAGCTTGTCCGCTCGATGGAGAATTTCGAATCGCTGACCGCGTTTCTGGAGCATGTCTCGCTGGTGATGGAGATCGAACAGGAGGATGGCGGCGAGAAAGACCGCATCAATCTGATGACGCTGCATGCGGCCAAGGGGCTCGAATTCGAAACCGTGTTCCTGCCCGGCTGGGAGGAGGGGCTGTTCCCGCATCAGCGCAGCCTCGACGAGAACGGCCAGGCGGGTCTCGAAGAGGAGCGCAGGCTCGCTTACGT
>DATARE010000387.1:0-2725 GCA_036264295.1 Micropepsaceae bacterium
GAGGGCGGCCACCGCACCCGCTGCAATCATCGCAAGACCAAATTTCACGGACATACGAACCTCCTGAAGAATTTTTTTCGACGCGTTTCATGAATTCGGTTCTATGAGTTCCGTATCAGAAGCACAAGCAAGATGCTTTAAAATGCGCCATTTGCCTAAATTATTTGCATGCTTGAAGTGTTGGCGGCGCTGCTTAAAAAGCGAGCGCGTTGGTTTTATTCGCTCGTTTTGGAGGCGAATATTTCCGCACGCGTGCAAATCCCGCGTTTTGATTTTTGCTCCGTCAAAGGATCATTTGCGGCAGCTTTCATAACGACGCCCCTCATGGAGGGCCGCACGATGACCCGCCCTGTCGCGTCCGCATGGCCGCGTTTCGCCTGCCCCCGTTCGGGTTTATGCTGCTGGGAAACAGGGGAGGCAGGCGGATGTCGCGGCGATTAACCCAATCGGGAATGCGAAACGTTTCGTTCGCAATCGGTGTTTCCACGGCCTTTGCTTGTGCGCTCGCGGTGGCGGCCGAAAATGCCGGCCCGCCGAATTTCGCGCCGGACAATTCCACCGCATGGATTACAACCGGCGCGGAATTTTTGCCGCCCTCGAGCGGGCCGGGCCCCGTGATGGCCGATCCGGCGCATCGGCCCACGCCGGAACAGCCGGCGTTCCGCGTCGCCGATCTGTCCAATCCGATTCTGCAGCCCTGGGCGCGGGAGGAATTGCGCAAGGCCAATGCGCGGGCGCTGTCCGGCAAAGCAGCCTACACGCCCAAGGAACGGTGCTGGCCCGTCGGCGTGCCGGGCTTTCTGCTCTATCCGGTGTTTCCGGTTTATTTCCTGCAGACGCCCAAAGAGGTGGTGATGATCTGGGCTGAGGATCATCAGGTGCGCCATGTCTATCTGAACCAGCAACATTCGGCGCGCGTGGCGCCGTCCTGGTTCGGCGAATCGGTCGGCCGTTATGAAGGCGACACGCTGGTAGTCGACACGGTTGGCATGAACACGCGCACCTTCATCGACAATTACCGCACGCCGCATACGGACAAGCTTCATGTCGTGGAGCGCTTTCACATGATCGATGGCGGCGAGACGATGGAAGTGAACATACATGTCGAAGACCCCGGCGCGTTCACCATGGCCTGGGATGCGATCCAGCGTTACCGCCGCATAGGGTCTGCCGGCGATGCCGCCGATCCGCGCGTGCCCAAAGGCCCGATGGAAGAAATGGCGTGCGCCGAAAACAATGGCGATATTTTCGACGAGGGGCTGGAGCCGATTCCCACCGCCGCGAAAGCCGATTTCTGAGTCCTGACGGATAAGACACAAAGGTCACGAAGAAACCACGAGGGGCACAAAGCTTTGCGAGCTGGTGCTCCTTTGTGTTCTCCGTGTCTTCGTTGTTGCGTGCCGCGTTCCGGTTTAAACTGGCGCGGTTTCGGGAGACACGCATGACAAAATTATCGGCGGCATTCTTAGGCAGCCTGGCCGGGCTGTGCTTGTTTGCAGCACCGGGCGCGCGGGCCAATCCGGCCACGGAAGCCTTTATCCAGGCAAATTTCGACAAGGGTTATGCGATCCTGAACAACATGGCGCTGTCGGATTCCGAACGGCGCGAGCAGTTCCGCGCGCTGCTTGTGAGTCTCGCGGCCAGCCGGCGCATCGCGCTGTTCACGCTGGGCACCTATGCGGCGGGCGCCGCCCCGGCGGCGTTGGACGGCTTTGTCGAGTCCTTCACCAAATACAGCTTCGCCACCTATGAAAAGGGCTTGAACCGCTATGACGGGCAGAAGCTGAAAGTGACCGGCTCGACCGATCGCGCCGCCGATGATTCCATCGTGCAGGCCGATATTGTGAGTGCCACCCCGGCGGACGGGCGCTCGATCAAGGTGGGCTTCCGCGTGCGCAAGGGCGGGACCGGCGCGCCCGTGATTACCGACGTGCTGATCGAGGGCGTATCGCTCGCCGCCGCCGAACGCGACGAATTCACCGCCTATCTGAAGCAGCATGACGGAAGCATTCCCGATTTGAGCAAGCGCCTCGACGCGATGGCGGCCAAGGGCGAGCCGGTCAATTAGCTGCGTGCATTTTCGCGGCGGCTTTTCCGCGCTATTCTGTGGGTGAAGCGGGAAGGGCGTGCGCATGATGCGGAGTCGGTTTGGCGTGGGTCTTGTTGTCTGCGTGTTTGCGGCATTGCCATCCGCGCGCGGCGCACAAGATGCCGCCATTCCCAATTTCGCGCCCGACAGCACAGTCGGCTGGCTGAAGCCGCCCGGCGATGAATTCATTCCTCCGTCTTCCGGGCCCGGCCCGGTGCGGGCCGATCCCGCCCATCCCTATTTTTCCAATGCCATCGCGGCGCAGGAAACGCCCAAGATCGCGGACCTCGGCAATCCCATTCTGCAGCCCTGGGCGCGCGAGCAGATGCGCAAGGCCAATGAGGCGGTGCTTGCGGGCGGCGTCGGTTTCACCGCGCGTTCGCGCTGCTGGCCGCATGGGGTGCCGGGATTCCTGCTTTATCCGGTGCATCCGATCTTTTTCATCCAGACGCCGAAAGAGGTGGTGATGAGCTGGGGCCAGGATTTCCAGCTCCGCCATGTCTATCTGAATGTGGCGCACAGCGCGTCTCCCAAGCCGTCCTGGTACGGAGAATCGGTCGGCCATTACGAGAACGGCGACACCTTGGTGGTGGATACGATCGGGCTGAACGACAAAACCTATGTCGACAATTACCG
>DATARE010000141.1:0-3320 GCA_036264295.1 Micropepsaceae bacterium
ATGCGGGTTTCGGATTTCTCGATCTTTCGGGCATAGGTGATGCCCGTCTCGGCTTGGGGTGTCGGCGCGATGCTGCCGCGCTCGATGGCGGCGAGCGCGCGGCCCATCAGATCCGCGCCCAGCCGCGCCAATTCATCATGCAGATCGCCATAGGTCTTGCGTCCAATGGCGACGCGTTCGGCCATCAGCACCGGCCCGGTGTCGAGCCCTTCTTCCATGCGCATAACCATGACGCCGGTTTCGGTATCGCACGCCATGATGCTGCGCTGGATGGGCGCCGCCCCGCGCCAGCGCGGCAAGAGCGAGGCGTGCAGATTGAAGCAGCCGAGCCGCGGCGCTTCCAGAATGGGGCGCGGCAGCAGCAGCCCATAGGCCACCACCACCGCCGCATCGGCATCGAGCGCGGCAAAGGCGGCCTGTTCCTCGGCGCTTTTCAGGGACACCGGCGTGCGCACGTCGATCCCGGCGCTTTCGGCGAATTTGTGCACGGGCGATTTTTCTTGGGCCAAGCCCCGCCCCTTCGGGCGCGGCGGCTGCGAATAGACGCAAGCGATGGTGTGGCCGGCGCCGATGAGCTCGGCCAGCACCGGCACGGCAAAATCCGGCGTTCCCATGAAAACGAGGCGAAGACTCATGCGGAGCCAATAGCACAGGTCATTTGGCTTGCCACGACGGCGCGAATGTGCCAGTTTGTTCTTGTTTCGTTCCGACGATTACGCTCAGTCGCCGAGCCGTTTCAGCTTGGCCGATTTGCGCAAGGCGATCGAGCGTTTGAGCTTGGAAAGATGATCGATGAACAGAAGGCCGTTGATGTGATCGATCTCATGCTGCAGGCAGGTGGCGAACAGCCCGTCGGCTTTGACGGTCTGTGTCTTGCCGTTTTCATCGGTGTATTCGACGGTGATTCGTGCCGGGCGCTTCACATCGTCCCAGACCTCGGGCACGGAAAGACAGCCCTCATTGTAGGTGGAGAGTTCGCCGTCGGCTTCCACGATGCGCGGATTGACCAGATAGATCGGTTTGCTCTTGGGTCCGCCGGGATCCAGATCGATCACGGCCACGCGTTTGGGCACACCTACCTGGATGGCGGCGAGCCCGATGCCGTTCTCGGCATACATCGTCTCGACCATGTCGGACATGAAGCGGCGCAATTTGGCGTCGACCTCCGGCACAGGCTCGGAAATCAATTTGAGCCGGGGATCGGGGGCTTTGACGAGCGGAAGCAGGGCCATGGCGCGGGAAATAGGTGATGGCTCGGAGCGGGTCAAGCCGGGGGCGAATCACCTAAGATGGCGCGGCGGAATGAGGTGACGTCATGATGGTATGGATTTCCGTGCTGGCCATTGTCGCGGTGCTGAGCGGGCTTGGTCTGACGGCCTATGCGGTGGCGCGCGTCGCTACAGCGCTCCGCAATGTGGAACAGCAGCGGCAATCGAAAGATGGCAGCGAGGCCCTGATGCTGGATTCCAAGCTGCGCGAGCTGGCGGCCGCCCAGAGTGAAATCGCCGGCCGCTTTTCGCAGGCCATCGAAAGCCAGGCGAAAAGCCAAAGCGAGTTGCAGCGCGCCGTGGCGGAACGGTTGGAAGCGCTCGACAAAAGGCTGGGCGACAATCTGAAGGAGACCGCGTCGAAGACGGCCGAAACCTTGGGCGGCTTGCAAACAAGGCTGACGGTGATCGACGAGGCACAGAAGAATCTGGCCGATTTGTCGGGGCAGGTGGTTAGTCTGCAGCAGATCCTTGCAAACAAGCAGGCGCGCGGTGCCTGGGGGCAGGGGCAGATGGAAAACATCATCCGCGATGCGCTGCCTGTGGGCGTGTACGAATTCCAGGCGACGCTTTCCAACAAGAACCGCCCCGATTGCCTGATCCGCATGCCCGGTTCGGCCACCGCCATCGTGATCGATTCGAAATTCCCGCTCGAATCCTTCGCGGTTCTGAAGAACGCAGCGAGCGATGCGGAGAAGCGTCTGGCGGAAGCGCGCGTGCGCGCCGAAGTCGGCAAGCATGTGCGCGATATCGCGGAAAAATATTTGATCGCCGGAGAGACACAGTCGCCCGCCATCATGTTCGTGCCATCCGAGTCGCTTTATGCCGAACTGCACGATTCCTTCTCGGATGTGATCCAAAAGGCCCAGCGGCTGCAGGTCGTCGTGGTGTCGCCGAACATCCTTTTGCTCGCCATCAACACCGTGCAGACGGTGATGAAAGATGCGCGCATGCGCGATCAGGCCAATTTGATTCAGAAGGAAGTGGGTTTGATGCTGAACGACGTGCGGCTGTTGCATGAGCGCGTCAACAAATTGCAGACCCATCTCGGCCAAGCCGATGGCGACATCAAGAACATCCTGATCTCGACCGCCAAGGTCGCAGGCCGGGCGGAACGTATCGAACGCGTCGAATTGGCTGGGCCCGATTCCGCCGCCCTGACCACCGCGGCGGAGTAGAGCCCGCGTTAATATCGCGGCGGAATCTCCTTCGCCAGCTGCATGCGCTCTTCGACCAGCGCGTTCAGCTCCGCCGGGGCGGTCATCATTCCCACTGCGCGCAAATGATTTGAAACGATGTCCAGGGTGCGGCTGTAAGACAGGCCGCTCATTCGTTCCGCGGTGCGCCACATCGTTTCCCACGCAGCCCTGTAAACCGCCGCATATTGCCTGCCGAAGGCGCTGATATAGGGGATATCGAGATCGGGCCCGGTGGCGTGCAGCCAGACGGCCATCACCGAGCGGTCGCCCAATTCATCCGCGAAGACCGCAAAATTCTCGTACAGCACGGCCCCATTGGTCCCCGGCGGACGATAAGGCAAGAGGCCAACAATGTAGTGCTCGCTGTCATAGGTTTTGACATTGCAGACAAGCTCGACGGCGCGGTCGCGCGAGCAAATCTGCTCCAATTTGAGCATCTTGATTTTTCGTTCTTGCAGAAGGCCTGCGACTTTCAGCCGGAGTTTGTCGGGCCGCAACGGCGGATCCGCCTGCAGCATGATCCGGGTCTCGCGCACAATCTTTGCGCCATGCAAATGCGCCGACGCGGTGCTTGCGGCTTCGCTGTTGAAATCGCGATAGACCTCTACCAGCTGCTCATCGGGCAGCGCATATTTCAGGGTCGCTTCCCGGATCGTTTCGCAGCCAAGCGCTTCCAGCAATTTGGGGCATTCATCGTCCGGGCAGGGATGGCCGGAAAACCAATTGTGAATCTTGCTCCAGTCGTAGCCCAGCGCCTTTGCGGCATCCTTTTTCGTCTTGAAGCCCTTCTGGTTCGTCCAGCCGGACAAGATATCCTTAACGGGTATGCTCATAGTTTAGAAAAATCCCACGC
>DATARE010000426.1:0-7286 GCA_036264295.1 Micropepsaceae bacterium
CCCTTGCGCTCGGTCTCTACGGGATCGCTGTAATGGGCCAGCACGCGGCCAGCGCCGGCGCCTGCGCCCACGGTAAAGGCAAATTGCGGCGCAATGGGGAAGTCATAGGCGACATTCGCCATGACCGTCCCTATATCGACATGGCCGTCGGCACCGGCGATGGCGGCAACGGGCGGAGGGGTGAAGGAGTTCTTCAGGGCGTAATTGCCGTAACCGGTTTCGATTTCGAGCCGGATGCCCATGGGCCATTTATAACCGGCCGCGAGATCGAACCTCGCTGTGTCTTTGTATGTGTCCTTGCCCTGAGGTCCGCCATTCACGCTGTAGGCGACATCGCGGAGCTTGCTCCAGCCGGCACCCAATCCGAGGTACCAGCCGTCAGCTGCAGCTGCCGGCGAGGCAAAAGCGATGAGCGACGCGCCCGCAAAGGCGAAAGTTTTAAGTTTCATAATTATCCCCATTTCTAAATAGCGACGGCCGGCGTGGTTATGCGCTGGCGAAGCGCTGTCCCGGCCAATAGGACCGGCAACCCGGGCTTAACGATAGGAAGCCCTGCCGGTTCCGTCAGGAATAGCCGATTTTTGCGCTGCGGGAACTTTTTTTGGGGGTGATGTTTCGACGCAACAAGAAATCGCCGCGTGGAGCTTACGGCAACAAACCCCGGATCGCGGCAGGATGCGCTTTCAAAACAAAGGCATAGCGCCCGGGCAAGATATGCAAGGTGCAGTTATCGCGGGTCCGGGTTCCCGAATCGAGCAGGCTCAGAAGTTCGTCTCTCGGCGCGACATGAAACAGCCCAAGCCACGCGCGCAGTGTTTTGTTCGCCAGCGGCCATAGCGATTTCAGATCGCCGAAATCCACGACATGGACAAAGCCATCGGCACGCACGGATTGCGCAGCGGTGCGCAACGCACTGTGCCAATCGGGAATCATGGACAGGCTGTAAGAAAAAATCGCGTGGTCGAAGGACTGCTCCAATCCAAATAGCGCCGGTGTCAGATCATCGGCCAACGCATGAGTCAGCAGTATCCGCTTCGAAAGCCCCGCGCGCGCCACCGCCTCGCTTGCCGTGCGCAACATTTCCGCCGACGCATCGAGTCCGTAAAGTTGCGTTCCGGGATAGGTTTCGGCAATGCGAATGAGATTGCGCGCGGTGCCGCAGCCAATTTCCACGATGGTTTCGCCGGGCGTGGCACCCAGTTCTTTGACCAGCCGGTCCCGGCCGAGAAGATAATATTTGCGCGTGAGATCGTAGATATGCCGCTGCCGGCGATAGACCTGATCCATCAGCGCGGCGTGGTTCGCGCGGTTGGACTCTGGAGGTGGCGCGTTCAAGAGGCTTTTCGTCGCGCGTAAACGTGGAAGCCGCCATAGATGGACGAGCGATCCTGGGCGTGGAACGCCTTGCTTTCTTCGCCGAGATAGGTCCAGGAAGACAGCAATGCCGGTGGGAGTTTCTTCGGCAAAGGCGAATCGGCACCTGCGGTGCGAAAAATCACGCGCGCGTCGCTTTCATCTGCGGTGCGGTCGATTTGCGTCCACAGCGCGGTGATTTGTTCGGCGCTCATCCAATCCTGCGCGTCCAGAAGCACGTAGCGATGCAGCGAGCGTGCAGGCTGCTTGGCCAGATAATCCGTCATGGAAGCGTGGTGCACCTCCACCCGGCTCACACGCGCCTTGATCGCGTCGTAATTGTCCGCGCGCAAATACGCGGGCACCGCATTGCGGCCCTCGATGTCGTAGCCGCGGCCGAAAGCCTGCCAGGCGAAATAATTGTCGCCGATGGGAAAATCGCAAGCCAACCGTTCCACCCGTTCGCGCAGCGTGGTGACGGGATTGCCGTCGGAGGACGAGGCCACCAGTTCGTCATATTGCGCCGGCGGAATGCCCAGGCCGTAATAGGAAACCGGCATGCGCGAAAGAAATCGCACCAGCCGGTTGTCGAAGAGCGGCGCAATGGTGCGTTCGAACAGAACGCGCTGTTCGGCCACATCGCGCGCGACAAGAATGTCCTGCAACCGCTTGCCTTGCAGCTTCGCAACCGTGTGCAGCACGCCGATGAAACGGCCGAGCAAACCATAGCGGTAAAGATTGCGCGCAAACATGTTGATGCGCCGGCCGTGCAGCGGCATGCGCCGTTCCCAATAGCGCCGCGTCTCCTTGTCCAGACGGCGGGCTAGAAAATCATCGAACACCTGGCGGTTCGCCTTGTCCTTGGCGATACCGAAAAATCGGAAGAATGAGTCGTAATCGGGCAGATGTTCGAGCGCCTGCAATTTGAGCCTGGTCAGCGCCACGTGATTGGGATTGAGATCGACGGCGATGATGCGGCTCGGGCCTGCGGCAAGATAGTTCAGAACATTGCATCCGCCAGAGGCGATGGTAATGAGCTTGTGCTCAGGGCCGAGCTTCAGCGCTTCGAGATCGACCGCGGGATCTTCCCAGATCTGGTTGTAGACAAAGCCCTTGAACATCAGCGTAAAAAGACGTTCCAGGGCGCCTCTTTTGGTGGTCGCTGGGCGCTGATGCGCGGCGCGGTCGAGCAAGATGTTTCCCATGCCCTGTTTTCCCGTTCGAACGGCCCGGAGGCAAGGAAAATCTGTCACGCCGTCACATTTCCTCGTGAGTGCCGCAGCTTGCGCAGGCTCCTTGGCCTCTCTAAGGAGGCTGCATGAGCGAAAGTGCAGCGAACGGCTCCGATCCGTCCGCACCGGCTGACAATGGCGCAAAAGAGGCGCTGGCGGTGCTGCTCGGTCTGCTCGATCTTGAGCCGATCGAGACCAACATCTTTCGCGGCACCTCGCCCAAGGATCGCTGGCAGCGCGTCTTTGGAGGTCAGGTGTTAGGCCAAGCCCTGGTTGCGGCTGGACGCACTGTCACGGACCGGGTCTGCCATTCGCTGCATGCCTATTTTCTGCGCGCCGGCGATCCCAAGACTCCGATTTTGTATCAGGTCGACCGCAGCCGCGACGGCCTCAGTTTCAGTGCCAGGCGGGTTTCGGCGATCCAGCACGGCCAACCGATCTTCACGATGGCGGCGTCTTTCGCGGGCGCCGAGCCGGGACTGGAGCACCAGCTCACCATGCCCGACGTGCCGCCGCCCGAATCGCTGAAAAGCGAACAGCAATGGCGACGCGAAATCCTGCCCCAGCTTCCCGAAGATGCGCGTGGCTGGTTTCTGCGCTCGCGCCCGATCGAATTCCGGCCCGTAGAACCGCCGAACCGATTTGCCAAAGGAAGTCATCCGCCCAGGCAGATCGTCTGGTTTCGCGCCGTCGGGTCTTTGCCGGACGAACCGGCATTGCATCAATGCGTGCTCGCCTATGCCTCGGACATGACGCTGCTCGACACATCGTTGCTGCCGCATGGGTTCAATCTCTTCACCAAGGATCTGCAATTGGCGAGCCTCGACCACGCGATGTGGTTTCATCGTCCGTTCCGCGCCGATGAGTGGCTTCTTTATGTGCAGGACAGCCCTTCGGCCTCCAATTCGCGGAGCTTCAATCGTGGCGAGATCTTCCGGCGCGATGGCGTGCTCGTCGCCTCGGTGGCGCAAGAAGGTCTGGTCCGCCTGCGCGCGCCGCGCCCGCCGCCGGCCTAATTGCTATTCCGCCGCCCGAAGCACGGTGTCGTCGCTGTCGGCCATCGCGTAAACGATGGCGTTCATCCGATCGACCGCCTGCAGAATCGCTGCCGTCAGGGACACTTGCTGATCTTCCCGGATGTCCCGGCGTTCCCGGGCGAAGTTTTCGAGCTTGCTGAGTCCGCCGGCAAGCGCATCTAAAACCACGGACGCGTCGTCCTCTTCAAACGCCGCTCTGGGAAACCGAATGATTCCAGCGGATTCCGATATTTTTGTCGCCGGACCCGGTTGTTCGGATGGCACTATGAACAGGCGGGCCGCCATGGATTCCACAGCATCGGCATCGTGGCGTTGAGCGGGAGCAGATTTCAGCGCTTCGACGGATTGCCCCAATCGGAACGAGGATTGCCGCGCCAGCTCGGCCGCCTCCATGGCGGCATGGCTTGCATGTGAGGTGGCGAGGCAGGCTTCCTCGATGCGGCGTGTCGCTGCCGCGCCCATTGCCGCAACTCTCGCAATATCCGCTTCGAGCGTGGCCGCCCCTTTGGCCAGGCTGTGCACGATATCGAGATGAAGCCGCGGAATGGGTGCTGGTATTTGCGCTTGTCCACGCTGCCGCAGCCGCTCGGCGGAACGCGCCAACGCCCCGATTTCATCCGGCCGGTCGATACCCCAGAGAGTCTCGGCATCTCCCATTGCCGCGGCGCTGATGCTGCGGCGCAAATGCGCGAGGGGTGAAAGCAGATATTCGCGCAGAAGCCAGGACAGTCCCAAAAGTGTTGCCGCCAATGCCGTCAGCCCGCCCACCGCCATCGCCTGAGCCCAGCTCAGCGCCGCACTGAGGTCATCGACGCGCGCAAAATTGGTTTCATCCGTGGCGGCGGCAATGGTCTTCTTCAGGGCCGCATAATTGCGGTCGAGCTGTTCGGCGGGAACAGGCGCGCCAGCGGTTTGCGAAGCTGCAGCGGCATCGGCTGCGGCGCGTTGAAACGGCGCGATCTGCCGCTGCAGCGAAGCGGCGTAATCATGATCGGCCGTGGAAACCGCTGCGCGCGAAAACGCCGCAATATTCGCATCGGCATCGGCGGCCAGGCGGCGAAGTTCGCCTGCTTGCAGTGGCGATGCCGTGAACAGGAAAACGCGATACACCCCCAAAAACCCGCCATAGCCGAGGGTTTCATCCAGTCCGCTCAGTGCAGCAGCGCGCAAGCGGGGCGCCGAGGCAGGGTCGGCGAGGCTCTGGCTCAGTGCGCCGGTAAAACCGATGGAAAAAGCGGCAAGCGCGGCGGCAAATCCAAACACAATGAGAGCTGCGGCGGCGAGGCGCTTGAATTGCGCATTCAGAGCGAGCGGCTGTCCCAGACCCATCCGGCGCGCCTGTCCCTTTGAAGTGATTCGCACACGACAAGGATACAGGAAGACGAGGCAGAATGCTTGCCGCGGTCAGCAGCCGCTGGTGCGTGATATCTGCGCGGTCCGGCGCGGATGCATGAAGAACTGATCCGACAATTGAACTTTGCCGTAAATCATATGTCCCGCAGGCGATGAATAGTCGTAGCTCACTTCCGCGAGAACCACGCTGCCCCCGGCGGGAAGGGTCAGGCCGGCGGGAAGCGTAACCGATGAATTGACCGCGCGCGGCGTCGTGTTTTGCGCATCGCTCCAGGCGACTTTGACGTTGCCGCTGCCGGCATCGATCACACTGGAAATCGTGATCTTCATGTTGTTGGTGGGGTAGGGAAACATGATCGCGGTCAGCGCCGCGAAGATGTCGGTTATCTCGGCATCGCAGACGGTGGTGTCCTGCGCCGTCAAATCGGCGGCGGTGCTTGTGACCGTGGTGACCTTGCTCTTGGCGATATAGCCGTCTGACAATTCGGTCACGCCGAAATAGCTGGCAATCAAGACGGGCGCGATCAAGGCAAATTCCGTGGCCATGATACCGTCACATGCCACAAGGAGGCGCCGGAGGAGGGCGATCATATTTCTTGGCCGCAAGATGAGCTTGATTTCAGAAGGGTTCATTTTTGAATGCCGCGCTGAAAGCGATGAGACGTTTGCCGCTGCCTTTGCCCATATTTTCATAATATTGAGCGAACATCGGCGTGTACAGTTGCCAGATATACATGACGCGAACCAGGACGGTGGGGTTCTGTCCCGTTGCCTGGCTGGAGCCGCCGGGCTGATAGGAATTCAGATTCGCGTTGAGATTGCCTTGCGCATCCAGGGCCTGCGGAAAACTGGATGTGCCGAAATTCGTAAAGGACCGCACATCGACGATAAGCTTGTCGGAAGCCTGTCCGCTGCAAGGAAGCAGCATCTGTATGCTTGTACAGACCGCATCCCGGAACGCCGCCTGCGTCATGTTTTGATTCTGCGCTTGCCCGGTACGGATAAGCCGCGCGTTTTTCAGCACGGCATTATCGAGGATCATTTCCGCGTAAAAGACGGAACTGGTTTCCAGGATGGCAAAAAGCAGCAGCAGGAACACCGGCGCGATCATGGCGAACTCGATCGCGGCACTTCCGGAGTTTTCACGCCAACGAAATCTCGGAAGAAACCTACGCATGAACGCGCTGTCCTCGTCGATCGAGATACCGTCATTGCACGGCACCCAGTTCAGGACGTTGCTTCTACGCGAATGGCGTCCCCAAACAAAGACGATGCGCATTCTATCGTGAACAAAGGATTATGAGGGAATATTGGGTTTCGTAAAAAGGCAATCGTTTAACATCGCTAACGCGCCCTTAACCGGAAAGTAAGCACGAACGCGTTCGGCACGGGAATTTTCCGCATACATCCGTATCATTCAGCCAGGCATTTCTGTCTGGAGGTTATCGATGCACAAAAATCTTGGGATGCTCCGGCACGCTGCGGAATGGGTGAAGGAGTTCTTTCACGCAAAGGGCGCGAGTGCTGCCATTATTTTTGGCCTCACGGCGGCAACGTTGCTTTCCGCCGCCGGCGCAAGCATCGACTTGGCGCGGGGCATGATGGTGAAATCGCGCATGGCCAGCGCGCTTGACGCGGCGGCGCTTGCGGTGGGCACCACCAACGGGCTCAGCAACGATCAGCTCAATGCGCTTGCCAACCAATATTTCAATGCGAACTACCCCACGACGGATTTGGGTTCGCATGGCCCGGTCACAGTGACGCCGAACGGTCAACATCTTACCTTGACCGTCAACGGCTCAGTCCCGACGACCTTGCTGCACCTCATGAACATCGGCACGCTCGATTTCATCGTCACCAATGAAGTCACCAAGGCGATAACGAAATTGCGCGTCGCCTTGGTTCTCGACAATACTGGATCGATGTCGCAGACCGACGTTACCGGTACCAGCAAGATATCGGCGCTGAAGACCGCGACCCATCAATTGCTGTCGCAGTTGCAAGCTGCGGCCGTCAATCCCGGCGATGTGCAGGTGTCCATCATTCCCTTCTCGCTCGACGTGAACTATGCGGGTGTCGATCCGACCTCAAATTGGATCGATTGGAGCGATTTCGAACTGCCGCCGCCAAATTCTATGCCGGGTAGCAGCTATGGCCCACAGGGGAGCAACAAGAATTGCCCCTATTCCACGAATACGAGCCCTTACGGTTATGGCTGCAAAACCACCGGGGCCGATAATGCCAATTCCACAGGGACCATACCGGCCAGCGGACTTATTTGTCCCGGAAAGGATAGCGGCAACTACCACAC
>DATARE010000453.1:0-3597 GCA_036264295.1 Micropepsaceae bacterium
GCCAAATGGCTGCGTCCCTGGATGTTCTTGCACAACGCGCGCCCAGCATCAGAACGCGCGACATTTACCTGGATTTGAAACGGCATTGGAACGCGCTTGCCGATGAAATCGCGATCCGGATCACGGACTCCTCGACAGCAACTGTTTCTCGATAGAAGAACGATTGCGTTCCGGCGCATGCACCCGTATTTCGTAACCACGCGTGCCATTCGCGGGCCCTAACCCTGATCTGCCAATTGGTCCCACGACAGGTTTTTCTAGCATAACGGGAGCATCTATGTGCTGCCGCGTAGCCGGCCGAAGCGATCGCCGCCATTTCACCGCAGTCGGTTGTCGAGCGCGTGATCGATCGCGATCTTGGCTGCTTTAACAGCATCGTCCCGCGTCGCGTAGACTGGTCGAGGCATGGCATTCATTTCGACGAGCTTGGATACGTTCCCGCCGGGATAAATGACCCATCGCCATGCACCATCGTCCGTATTCGGAACAGCGTAATTAATTCCTCTGTGTTCGGCCATTGATTCCCTTTCTTCGTTCGTGCCAGCGCACTGTAACAGAAAGACGGAGGGTCGATCCCACGCACCGCAATGGGGCAGTCACGTTCTTTTGGTACGGTCAATGGAGAATTCTAATCGCGAAAAGGGGCCGGAAAGCGGCAGAGCGTGTGCTTCATGTTCAAAGATGCTTAGCCACGTCGCGACGGACGGTGATGAAAGGAGCGTTCCGGCCCATGTGTTGCGTGAAGCGTGAGGAAAGCCCATCCCTCACTCCGTGACCGCTGCGATTCTTGCCCTCCAGTCGAGGCAATTGGACTTGATGGAGATGGAAAGGCGACGGAGCGCTCGGATTGTGCTTACCTTCTCCGTAGGGAAGACTTTCGATGAAGCGCACAATATTTTTGATGCTGATCGCGGTGCTTGCTGGCGCTGCGTTGGTGCGCGCCGGCGGATGGCAGCAGCTTCCTCGCGATCATTTTGGCTCGGTATGCGACCCCGTTTCCGCTGAACCTTGGGTGCGGTGCCGCTAATAGAGTTCCCGAAAATCGTCGCTGATGAATCTGGCCTTATTATCGGACAAGCAACACAAGGGTTTGTTCGATGCGCACACGTCCACGGTTCAATATCAATATTGATGTCGCCCGCCTTCTAATCGGAATCGCCGCCATAATCGCTGCCATACACGGTTGCGGGGCGCCAACATAATGGTGAGCTGCAAAATCAATATAACTGCGCGTCCTCTCACCCCATGATCAGGGCCACCTCAGACGAATAATTCGTGCGAGGAGCTTATCCGTCCCAATTCGGTACAGTATTTGAGGCTCGCGAAGATAGCGGATTTCGTGGCATTCAGACTGCGCCTCGCTATGCTGGCTTGCCAAAACTGCGAGTACGAATGTGTTCATCGTTTTCCGAGATCGGCATGAAATGTGGTGCGCGGCACCGCCTGGGTTTAAAAATATGCTCGTCGATCCTACGGGGTGGGGAGCAACAAAGGTCGAAGCAATTGCCGACCTTCTGGAGCATCCAATATTCCAGGAGTTAGCGGACCTCAATGATTGGCCTTTACCGCGGCCGGAGGAATTCTTGGAGGTTGGTGCGCCGCCTGAGACTGAAGTCGGCTTCCAGGATTTGAATCTCTGGCAAAGCATAACGGGCCGATTTCTTTCGACGTGAGCATCCCGCCGTCAGGTCGATTTCCCGATACCTGTTCGCCCGCTTGCCGCCTTCAAATTTGAATTGGCGGCCGCTTACGGTCTTGGCGTCGATTAGCGCAATTGCCTTCCGCGTCGCCAATTCGTCGTGAGCCGTCAGAAAGTGTCACCCGGCGTGTCGTGACGCCATTGTGGTGTCATGGTTCAAGAAATCAAAATTCCAGTTTCAGCCGATACCGCCAGCGCGGAAGCCGGTGCCAAGAAAATCGACAAGGCGGCGGCCGGTATTGCCGATTCCGTCGCGGATATCGCGGGGGCCGCAAAGGCTGCCGGCAAGGCCATCGACGATCTCGGCAAGAAGGTCGATGGCCTCGGCGCCAAGAGTAAGGCGGCGTCCGCCGCCGCGGTCGGCCAAGTCAAATATACTGCTGAACGGCTGAAGCTGATTCAGGACCAATTGTCGAAGGAATTCGGCGGTGACGTCTCGCTCACTGATGCCCGCACCGCAGCCCTGAATTTTGAAGTCATGCGTTCGAAACGCGGGCTCGGAAGCCGCAGCATGCGGATGGCCGGCGACTATTCGGACTGGATCGGAACGAGCCGTCTCGGCGCGGGATCGGCGCATTCTCGCGCGTATCGTCGCGAACTCCTCGGCGCCACGATGCGGGGGACCCAATTTGCGGGGTCGATGCCGCCGGGGCCGCCCGAACCGCCCGGTGGACCGCCCGAGGAGGAGGGCGGCGGCTTCCGGCGCGGCGTTCAACGTGCGCAGTCCTCCGCATTGTCCTTTGGGAAGGGCGCGCTGGCTTTGGCCGGCATCGGCAGTGTCATGGCGATGGCCAGCAGCGCGCTAGACATGGCGACGGAAGAATCTGTCGGGCTCGATACACTGAAGCGCCGGGCCGGCGATCTCGGGATCAGTTTCGGCAAGCTGCAGGACGATGTCCGCGGCGCTACCGCCGGGATGGGCTTGACCTACGTCGAGGCCGCCAGGCTTGGGCAGCAGTTCGCCAAGACGGCTGGCGACCTCCGCGGTGCTGACATCGGGAAGACGCTGCGTGTCGGTGCCGGCTTCGGCCGTTCCTTCGGCATAGACCCATCGGAGGGCGTGGAATTCTTCGCCGTCATGCGCCGGCTCAAAGTTTCCGGTGACGATCAATCGAATCGTCGCCTTGCGCTGTCGATCGCGGAAGCCATCGAGAAGGGCGGCTACACCGCCAAGGCCGACGAAGTCCTGGCGGCCGTCGCTGATTTCGCGTCCCAAGCGGCAAGGATGACGTATCAATCGCCCAACGTTGGCGCCTATTCCTCATACCTGACGTCGCTGATGAAGTCCGGTTATCCCGGGCTCGATCCTTCTGGGGCTGCATCGCTGCTGGCAACCGCCGATGCGTCACTGCGGCATGGCGGCGGGATGGGTGAGGCCGGAATGAATTTCACGTATGCGGCGCTCGCCCGTCGTTCGCCCGGCCTCAACAATCCCATCCTGGCGCTCGGTCTTGCCTCTGGCGGTCTCTTCGGAACGACACGGAACACGTTCGGGAAGGGGACTCCGCTCGGAGATTCGCTTGGGAATTCCGGCATCGCGCTTGATGACGTCACCAATTTGGAGAAGGTCCGCGACCTGCTGCGCCAGCAGTATGGCGGCGGCCCATTTGGCCGGTCCCTTCGTCTGGAGGCGATGAAGAACTATTTCGGGCTCCAATCGCTCCAGGCTGCGGCTATTTTCGACCGGATGTCGCCAGAAGATATCGGCTCAACCTCACGTCTCGTCGGCGCCGCCGGGCTCGATATCACCAAGCTGAACGAGACCGGATTCGCCGGGCTGGCATCAGTCGGTGCCGCAGGCGACATGAACGGGCTCCGCAGGCTGATGGATGGGATTCGTGGCAGAAGCGACATCAGCGACGATGAAAAGAAGCGTCTTGATGCAGCGCTGCAAGGTG
>DATARE010000483.1:0-7095 GCA_036264295.1 Micropepsaceae bacterium
TATGGAACGCGTTCCATTCGCCGTGTGATGAACCGCGGAGGGAAATTGACCCTGATGGCGCAGAATGTCCGCAAAGACCCGATACCGGCCTTCGCGCTTCAACTTCGCCAGATTATCCTTGAAGATATGGCCGTACGCGAACGGCATGTGGTCCCTACTCTCCCCGGCTCGGCCGATCTTTTATATGACGGCTGCGAATGAGGATAGCCTAAGTAGGTTCCTTCACGCACATGAATTGTCACAGGACCGGGAGTCGCACCCAGAAAATTCGCGTAGTTGAGAACGAGTCGCGACTGGGTGGATGTTCGCCCGTCTGCCGGATGGCTACAGCCGATAACGGACCTGATCCAGCCAGAACCGTTCCAGACGGCGCAGGCTGACATTGAGGTCCTCGAGATTGTCGGCGGTGACGTTGCCGACGGCATCGATGGAGTCGAGGTGCCGATCGAACAGCTTCGCCACGATTTCGCGAATCTCCGTGCCCTTATTGGTCAGGCTGACATGCACAGAACGGCGGTCGACATCGGAACGCTCGTGATGGATATAGCCGGACTCGACCAATTTCTTGAGATTGTAGGAAACATTCGAGCCGAGATAATGACCGCGGGTGCGCAGCTCGCCGGCTGTCAATTCCTGATCGCCGATGTTGAAAAGCAGCAGCGCCTGCACGCTGTTGACCACGCGTTCGCCACGGCGGTCGAGTTCATCCTTGATGACATCCAGGAGCTGGCGATGGAGCCGCTCAACCAGATTGAGGCATTCCAGATACCGTGGGCGGAGCGCCGGGGATTCCTTTGGCTGCCCAATCTTTTCCATTTTCGCAACGACAGTCATGACTTCCCTCTTTTTGGGGCCCCTTATCCACGGGTAACCTAACAGCCGGGCGTTAATGACCGCTTAGCGTGATCCTCGGAGTCTGCTCCGATATATGGCCGTCAAAGTGATAAATCTGTGACATTGCGCAATTCAAAATAGCCTGAAACTTCCGCATCGGAGGCCGCGGCCAGGGACTCCGGCAGCCAACGGGGACGCTGATCCTTATCGATAACGGCCGCCCGAACCCCTTCATGGAAATCATGGCTTTCGAGCAATTGCGTCATCAGCCTGTATTCGGCCCGAAGGCAATCGTCGAAATCCAGGGTCTTGCCCAGGCGCATTTGCTGAAATGTCAGCTTGAGGCTCAAGGGCGAGCGGCTTCCGAGCACGGCCGCGGTTTCACGGCCCCACCCCCCTTCAGCCTCGAGCGCCGCAAGAATGGCTTCTACCGAGGGTGCCGAGAAGGCGCGGTCGATGGCCGCGCGATGGGCGGCCAAGAAAGAAGGGCCGGGATCGGCCGCCAATCCGGCCAAAACCGTTTCGGGGTCCTCCCCTTGCATCAGGCGAGGGGCGATACCGCCAATACGCGCCGCCGGTACGAAATGCGTGGCCAGACCGGCATAAAGCATATCCGCGGCATTGATACGTCCGCCGGTCAGGGCGAGATACATCCCGATCTGGCCCGGCAAGCGGGGCAACACGTAACTCGTTCCCACATCGGGAAAGAGCCCGATGGCGGTTTCGGGCATCGCGAAAACGACATTTTCGCTGACCACCCGATGCGAGCCATGAACGGACACGCCGACGCCCCCACCCATCGCGATACCATCGATCACCGCGATGTAAGGCTTCGGGAAATGCCGAATGGCCGCGTTTAGGCTGTATTCGGTGGTGAAGAACACTTCCGCGCTGCCGTCGCGGCGTCTGCTCTTGTCCGCAATAGCGCGAATATCGCCGCCCGCGCAGAATGCGCGCCCGGGCACAGCGTCGATGACGCACAGGCGAATCGCGGGATCGCTCGCCCAGCCGCGCAGCGCCCCAAGTATGGCGGCGCACATTTCATATGTCAGCGCATTCAAGGCTCGCGGCCGGTTCAGCGTGATATGCGCGACATTCCGTTCACGGCGCAGAAGAACTTCGTTGTTTTCCATGACGCTGAACGAACCCAAAGCCGACGGACATTGAAGGCGGTGTGCGACGCACTATAGTGCGGCTCCTTGCAAATCCCCATTTCAGGACCTGAGCCAAATGCCGCATCTTCCACCTGCCTATCCCCATATGCGCATGCGGCGGCTGCGGCGGCACGATTGGGCGCGCCGTCTGGTAGCCGAGAATTCGCTGTCCGCGGCCGATCTGATCTGGCCGCTTTTCCTCGTCGACGGTGAGAACAAGCGCGTGCCGATTGCCTCCATGCCGGGCGTGGAGCGGCTCTCGGTCGACAACGCGGTGGCTGCCGCCGAAGAAGCGGCGAGCCTCGGCATTCCGGTGATCGCGCTTTTTCCGAACACGGAGGATTCCAAGAAAACCGCCGACGGCCGCGAAGCGGAAAATCCGGACAATCTCGTCTGCCGCGCGGTGCGCGCGGTCAAGAAGGCGGTGCCCGATATCGGTATCATGTGCGATGTGGCGCTCGATCCTTACACCAGCCACGGCCATGATGGCGTGCTCATCGACGATTATGTCGCCAACGATGAAACGGTGAGCATCCTGGTGCGGCAGGCGCTGATTCAGGTGGAAGCCGGGTGCGATATCATAGCGCCATCGGACATGATGGATGGGCGCATTGGCGCCATTCGGGCAGCGCTCGAAAAGGGCGGCCACCAGGACGTGATCCTGCTGGCTTATGCGGCGAAATATGCCTCGGCGTTCTATGGGCCGTTCCGCGATGCGGTCGGTTCGGCCAAGGCGCTGACTGGGGACAAGCGCACCTATCAAATGGATCCGGCAAACACCGATGAAGCGCTGCGCGAAGTTGCGCTCGATATTGCCGAAGGCGCCGACATGGTAATGGTCAAACCGGGGATGCCCTATCTGGATGTGCTGCGCCGCATGAAAGACGAATTTGGCATGCCGACGGTCGTCTACCAGGTGTCGGGCGAATATTCGATGCTGATGGCCGCCATCGAACGCGGCTGGCTGGACCGGGAACGTGCGATTCTAGAAAGCCTTACGGCGTTCAAACGGGCCGGCGCCGATGGCATTCTCACCTATTTCGCGCGCGATATCGCCCGCCGGCTCAAGGGGAAGTGACCGCTTGGCGTGCACGGAATATGTCCGACGCGTCTAACGGGGCCCGCATCAATCGGATAGCATGGCGTCATCTTGGGCGGTGAATTTTCAATTCACCAGGGAGGAGACGCTATGAAATACGCACTGGGAGTGGCGTTCGTAGTATTGGCGCTGGGCGGGCCTGCGGTCGCGCAGCAGGATGCACGCACATTGCTGCAAGCCGCAGATCGCGCCGTTGGCGCAAGCAAGGTGAATTCGGTCCAATATACTGGCACCGGCAGGATCAGCTTCTTGGGCCAAAATTTCACCACCACGGACGATTGGCCGCGCGTGGATTTGCAGACCTATACACAAACCATCGATTACGGCAGCAAATCGGCCAAGGAAGATTACGTCCGGGTACAGGGCAACAACCCGGCACGCGGCGGCGGCGCGGGCTTTCCCATTCAGGGCGCGCCGCGGACACAGAACTTCGTCAGCGGCAATTATGCGTGGACCATGAATGCGCAAGGACAGCCGCAACCCCAGAACGATCAGGCCGAGGCGCGTCAATTCCTGATCTGGGTCAGTCCGCACGGCTTCATCAAGGCCGCAATGGCCGATCAGAACGCCACCGAATCCGATCGCGAATTTGTGGGCGCCGGGCGCACGCTGCACGTGGTGGGCTTCACCACCATGGGCAAGTACAAGGCAACCGGCGAGTTCAACGACCGTAACGAGCTGGAACGCGTCGTAACCTGGATCCCGAGTCCGGTGATGGGCGATATGCAGGTGGAAATCCGCTACAGCGATTATCGCGATGTCGGCAACGGCATCAGGGCGCCGTTCCACATCCACATGCATCAGGGCGATCATCCGCTGGTGCGCGGCATGAATTACATGGACGTGCAAGCCAGCGACGTGAAGGTCAATATCCAGAACGCGTCCTTGACAGTGCCCGATGCGGTGCGCAATGCGCCGGCGGCCAAGGTCAATGTCGCGACGACAAAGCTTGCCGACGGCGTGTGGCTGCTCGCTGGCGGCACGCACAATTCACTGGCCGTCGAGTTCAAGGACTTTGCCGCCATCATCGAAGCTCCGCTGGACGACGCGCGCACCAACGCGGTGATTGCCGAGACCAAGCGGCTCATTCCCGGCAAGCAGATCAAATATGTCGTCAACACCCACCATCACTGGGATCATTCGGGAGGTTTGCGCGCGGCGGCAGCCGAAGGCGCCACCATCGTGACGAATGAGTTGAATCGGAATTTCTATGAGCGCGTCGTGCTCGTGCCGCAACCGCGCACACTCAGCCCCGACCGTTTGTCGATGTTCCCATTCGCGACAACGGGCCCTGGTCCCGGAAAGCTGGAGACCTATCGGGACCGGCAGGCGATCACCGACGGCACGCAGTCGATCATCAGCTACCATGTCGAAGGCTTCAATCACGCGGGCGACATGGCCATCGTCTACCTGCCGCAATCGAAGATTCTCGTCAACGCGGACATGTACTCGCCGCCCGCGGCCGGCGGCAATCTTGCCGACGTCAATGCGAATGCGGTTGCGTTGTTTAACAACATCAAGCGGCTGAAGCTCGACGTTGCGCGGCACGTGCCAATTCACGGCAATCCCGGACCGCAGGCTGACTTCGACCGTATCGTGGGTCCCGTCGCGGCGCGCGCGCGTCCCGCGGCCGAAGGCGGCTAAAGGCGGTTAACAATCGCCGAAAGAAAAAGGGCGGAGGGTTCCCTCGCAGGCTTCCCTCCGCCCTTTCTATTTTCCTGTCCAATTCAATCGTGCAGCGCGTGCGCGAAATCGAACAGGTTCATCAGATCCCCAATGGCCGGTCCATTGGTTGGCACATAGGGATTTTGCCGGCTGGTGGTCGGATTGGGAAGATTGTCGCGGCTCCGTGCGGAAATCGGTGGCAAACCCCAATTCGCTTCGATGAATTTCAGCAAGGAGACATGATCGTAATAGGTGTGATCCACATACCCCTGCTTCGACCAAGGCGATACGGCAATGAAAGGAATACGGGTGCCATCGCCAAAGAAATCGACCAGCTGAATATAGCCAGAATCATAGAAGCCGCCGCCCTCATCGGTGGTGATCAAAATCGCTGTGGAAGCCCACAGCGTCGGGTTTGCCTTCACCTTGTTGACCAGGTCCTGAAGGAACAGCTCATACAAATCCGTGGTCGAATCCGCAGGATGCCCCGCCAGAGATTCGAAAGGACGAACAAAGGACACGGCCGGTAAGGTGCCGTTTTTCACATCGTTCAGGAACGCGCCATAATTCTGCAGATTTGCGGCCTGGCCGGTTGTTTCAATGCTCGTATAGCCCGTCAGCGGATCGCAGATGCCGCAATAGGAATGAAACAGCAGCGGAATACCGTCGACGGAATTCGCGAACACTGTGGTGTCGTTGCCGCGGTCGCCGGAATAATATTTCCACGAGACGCCATGGGCCGTGAGATCATCCGCGATCGTCGGATTGGATTGCGCTGGCAGCACGAATTTGTCGGAACCCAGCGTGTTGGTCGATCCATCCTGGTTCCAGAACAGGTTGTAGTTGTTGACCAGGTAATAGGTGTTGGGGGCGCAATTGTTGTTGATCACGTGATGGGACTTAAGCTGCGCGTTCACCGAATTGATCCCCGGATTTTGCGGGTTTGCGCAATTCACATAAGAACCGCCGCCATAACCATCCTGCGTATAATAATTGTTGGTGCCTTTGACCGGGTTCGGATTCTCGATCTGGTTGCCGAACGGAACACCGGGCGTGCCATCGGGATTGGTGAAGAAGGCGGCATCGCCGGAAACGATAGCCTGGAAATTGGCCCCAGTGCCGCCCATGACAGCCTGATGATAATTGTCGCTGATCGCATAATGATCCGCCAACGCCTTGAAGATTGGCGCATCGCCGGGCTGCGAAACGCCCTTGGCATCGATGAACGGATTCATGTTGTAGAAGCCCATGGAGATGGCGCCCTCCTTGGGATTGAAACCGCCCGGCGGTGGCGGGTTGCCGTTGGAGCCGGTGCCGATGGTGGTTTCAACCCACACGAATTTGTCGAGCTTGCCGCCATCGAAGTCCTGCCACATCTGGAAGAAGCGGTGCACAGGATCGCCGGTATAAGCGGCATAGGGCACGTACCAGCTGATCTGATAGGGGCCGTTGGGAAGATCGGCCGGGAATCGGGTGTCCGGCACACCGGGAGGCAAGCCAATTCCCGAGGTCGTATAGGGCTGTGGCAGGTTCGTGAAAGTTCCGATGGTCGACGTCAGCGCATGATAGACGTTCCGGTCATTGCCGATCTTTTGCGCGGCTTTCGCGAAATTCGGTCCCGGGCTGCCGTCGGCATAGACAATGCCCTTGCTCAGAAGGTTGGAAATTTTTTGGCCGTTCTTCGTTTGGTACGTGCCGAACAAATTGTCGAAGGTGTGATTCTCTCCGATGATGATGATCACATGCTGGATCGGTGTGGTCGGCGCAGCAGCGTAAGCAGCATAAGGTGCGAAAGTCGGAACAAGGCTGGCCGCCAAAGCGACCGATGTCGTCATTCGTTTGGTGCGTTTCATGAAATCGGTTCCTCTCACGAAGGTTCCACACGCGTTTGGTCACGCGCTCTCGCTCATTTGGCGAGAACCTTCGCTTACCGGACGTGGTTAACAATCCGATGGTGGTTTCTTGTCAGCGCAATTATGGTTGCGTGACGGCCGGGAACCTTTGGCCCAAATTCGTCACAACGATGAACAGCGCAAGCGTTTAGTGGCGAAGAATTTCGACCAGACTGCGCAGAAGAATCTCCGCGCGCGATGGCGCAACGGCCAAGCCGCCATCCTTCTGGCCGAGATCGATAACATTTTCGAGAATCAGAATCGCAAGCCAATGCACAGCTGCCAGGACAGCAAGCCCCGCCGCGGCATCGCCAAGCGCGCGCCCGATGTCTTCGCCGATCAAAGCGGTCGCTTCGGATAGGCCGGGATAATCGGTACGATTGGGGAGTTCCGCGCCGAAAATCAGCCGCAGCAAACCGCCATGGCGCGAAGCGAAACGCAGATATGCCCC
>DATARE010000485.1:0-2863 GCA_036264295.1 Micropepsaceae bacterium
CGCAAGGCTATGATGCGGATTTCACAATGGTCGATCTGAAGGCGCGCCGGCGCATCGAAAACCGCGCGATAGCTTCACGCTGCGGTTGGACACCCTATGACGGCATGGAGACAACAGGCTGGCCGGTGGCGACGTTGCTGCGTGGCCGTGTTGTCATGCGCGATGGCGCCGCCGCCGAACCGTCCAGCGGTCAAAGCCTGCGATTTATCGAAACAATCAATCCTATTGGAGCTTGAATTCCCCGTCGTAATATTTCAATTCGGTCGGTGCGATAATGCCCGTTGCTGCCACCCAGACGGAATGAAGCTTTCCATCGAGTTTGGTTTCCCAAAAGTGCAAGAATTTGTTGAGCACCGGAAATCGTGGTGCGAGATCGTATTCCTGCCAGAGATAAGTTTGGAGAAGCACAGGATGATCCGGCCGGTGATAGAGGATCTCGGCCGTTGTAAGTCGGTAACCAGCTAGTCTGCGTTCGAATTCGCTCATTTCTCGCTCTCAAACTCATGCTAATTGGAAAAGCTTACCGCTTTCCAAAGTTCCCCCACCAAACCCCCGTTCCATATGAGCATCCCAAACGTTCTTATCGTTTCCACGGCCAAACCGCGGCGGCAACATGGCAAGCATCGGGCGAGTCTTCCCGTCCATCAAGCCTTGACATGAAGGCCATAAGCGGGAGGTTTGGTTTCGATGTATGATCTTGTTCTCATCAGCAGCGGATTGATCATCGGGCTGGTGGTTGCCGCCCCGATCGGCCCAGTAAATTTAATCTGCATAAGGCGGACGCTGGCCTATGGCTCGCTGAACGGGTTCTTCTCCGGGCTGGGCGCCGCCTTGGGCGACGGCGTTTTTGCAATCGTGACCGCATTCGGCTTAACCGCGATCTCTCAATTGATTGAGGGTTATTCGACGGTATTGCGGCTGGTGGGCGGGCTGATGTTGCTCGGTTTCGGCCTGCACATTTTCAATTCGGATGTTTCGCTTTTGCGCGATGTCGAAGGGGGGCAGGCGCGCGACAATGGTTCTGCATCCCTGATCCGCACCATTGCCTCGACATTCGCGCTGACCATTACCAACCCGGCAACCCTGTTCGGTTTTGCAGCTTTGTTCACAGGGCTGGGCAGTCTCGCAGGCCACGAGGCGACCTTTCTGGATGCAGCGTTAACCGTGTTGGGCGTGATCGCCGGCTCCACCATCTGGTGGTTCACGGTCACCACGATCGTGAGCATTTTGCACCGGCACATCGACGCGGCCGTCATGCGCAACATCAATCATATTTTCGGCGTCGCTGTGACAGGCTTTGGGATCGTTGTGCTCGGCAATGTCGCGATGAAATTGCTCTGACCTATTGCGGACCGACGATCAGTCCGAACAGCCAGCTTTGCCATTCGAGTGCGCGCGGCGGCCAAATATAATGTTCGTGGACATAGGCGATTTGCGCCGCGCGCCGGGCGGCGGCACGGTCCGGATCGCGTTTGATTTCGTTGAGCGCCTCGACAGTCATGACGGCAAATTCCCTTGCGAGAAGATCGGGATCGCTGTGTGGCGCGACCATGCGGCCGAATCCAGCCAGCGTTTCCGGCAACGCGCCCAGGCTGGTGGTCAGGACTAGCGCTCCCATCGCCATCGCTTCCATCGCCGCGATACAAGAGGTCTCGGGATAGGTCGAAGGATAGGCCAAGGCCGCGGTCTCAGTGAAAGCCCGCGCGAGTTCCGGCTGCGACACCGGGCCGACATATTTTACGCCCTCCGTAGCCAGGCATCGGTCGTGAAGATCCTTGTACTGATTGTCCTCGGGGCCGCCCCGCGTGGTCGAAAGGCCGGAAAAGACGCGCAAGACAGTGCCGGGAATGGCGGTCCGGATGGCGGGAAAGGCCGTCAACAAAACATCCAGCCCGCGATAGGGGGCGCTCGTATAGGCAAGCACTGGCGCTGAACCGGTGCCAAACCAGGGCTCTACGGGATTGCCCCCCATGAACGCGGGTGAGATTGCATTGCGCAGCACTTTCGCCTTTTCGCGCGGTAGCCAATAGGTGCCGCAATATTGTTCGAGCTGCCATTGGCTGACGAAGGCGAATCCGGTCCAGGCTTTCCGTTCGCGCGAAAATTCCAGCGGTTCGATGGAGGGTTGGTCGTCCGAATGCCCGGTCCATAGCACGAGGGGTTTGGTCACGCCGAAATCGCGCAGGGCGCGGCCGCAGGCTTCATTCACGACCACCACCGCGTCGGCCCCGTTCAGAAATTCCTTCGTCAGCGCGGTCTTATGGCTGATGCATTCGACGCCGAGATAGCGGCCCGGTTGAGAAGGATTGGCCGCAAGCACAACGGCATGACCGAGCTTCGCCAGTTCGGCAGCCAGATAGGAAACGCCAGCCTCCGTACCGCCAATGGCGCGTTGATACGGGGTCTCTACCGTGTAGTCGACAATCGTCCGGTGAATGAAGATGATCCGCAATGCATTAGCCTCGCATCGTCCGCGCTGTTTCAATGATGCGGCGCGTTTCTGTCCAGAGGGAATATCGGTCCAGGTCGGTGAGCGCGACCCAGCATGCCTCGGCGGCATCCGTCCCGGCGGCCAGTTCGCCCGAAACATGGCGTACGCTGAAATCGATCAGGACATAATGACGAACAACAGTACCCCCGGCATCGCGGGTCACCGAATCCACCACATCGATCAATCCCGCGATTTCCACATTGAGGCCGGTCTCTTCGCGGACTTCGCGCAAAAGCGCGGCCTCGACGGTCTCGCCCCATTCGAGTCTGCCGCCGGGAATGCTCCATTCTCCGAGCCGCGGCTCCTGTCCGCGCCGGATCAGCACGATTTCGCCGGCGGCGTTCCAGATCACCGCACCGACACCGACGACAG
>DATARE010000490.1:0-5356 GCA_036264295.1 Micropepsaceae bacterium
CCCAAATCGCAGAGCTATTTGGTGTCGACCGTTCAGTTGTAACGAAACACCTTCTTAATGCCTATGAGGACGGAGAACTCGATCCGATGGCAACTTGTGCAAAAATTGCACAAGTTCGACAGGAAGGTGGGCGGGCGGTTACGCGCCAAATTGAGCAATACAACCTGGACGCAATAATAAGCGTAGGCTATCGCGTTAGTTCGAAGCAGGGGACTATTTTTCGGAGATGGGCTACCGGTGTATTAGTTCAAATAGCCGTAAAAGGGTTCGTTGTTGACGTCGAGCGCCTAAAAAATCCCGAAGAAAATGATCGCGTTGCAGAATTACGCGAGATCATCCGCGACATTCGGGCCTCCGAAGCCAATATGTACGCTGAACTTCGGCGCATCTGCGCAATGTGCCGTGATTATGAACCACAGTCCGAGTCAGCTCGCGAATTTTATCAGTACATGCAGGCTAAACTGTTCTGGGCTGTGACATCTAGAACGCCCTCCATGATTATCACCGAACGAGCCGATGCTACTGCACCCAACATGGGTTTATGCGCATGGCCGAAAAGTGAAATTCGAAAACAGGATGTTCTTGTAGCGAAAAACTATTTGAACCAAACTGAAATTAAGGAACTAAACAGGCTGACGGATATTTTGCTTTCCATATTTGAGGATCAGTTGGATATCGGAAAACTTACGCTGATGACCGAGGCGAGCGCGCTCCTCGACCAGCAGCTTCGTAATTTGAATCGTAGCGTTTTACGGCATGGTGGTACGGTGAAGCATTCAACCGCCGAGCGTGTTGCGAAGGCTGCATACACGAAATTTGATAAGGCGCGCCGCGAATTGCGGCGTATAGAAGCGGAACATGAATTAGCCCAGTTAAAGGCTACGGGAAAGGAATTGCCAAAATCAAAGCGCAAGCGTCCAGCCTAAGTATAAGCTGCTGGCAATTGGCGACCTGCTCACTTGAAGTCGCGGATATCAAGCATCAGCGGGTAATGCGGATGGCCGTCTGAGCCATCAACACCTTGGCCCCCTCCCGGCCGATCACCCGGTCGGTGATTGTCTGCATCCGGGTGGCGATGTCCTCGACATTGGGCTGCCGCCAGGGCCGGACCGCGCTCGCGGCATAAGTCAAAAGGTTCCGGACATAGGCATCGCGCAAGGCGGGCAGATTGTCATTGACCCTGCCCCTGAGCTTGGCATCGGGAACATCGAGGCCGATTTCCACCATCAGCAGGCCCCGCGGCCGGTCGCCGTCCAGGATCGTGGCGTAAATCGGATCGACAGTGATGTAGCTCTCGGATTGCGTGGTTTTGTGCTGAGCGGGGTCTTTGCTCCCCTCGGCCGCCCATAGGGGTTCCACGCCGCCGAGGCAAAGAAGCGCGGCAGCGCACGGTGAAATGAGCGGGCGAAGGCGCATCGGCATGGTTTCCTTCTCCCCTCTTTCTAACGGTCCGTGGTAAAGAGCGGGTTACGGTGGTTGCGCACCCCCAAGGGTTGCCAGCCTTTCTTGGAGGGAGACGGCGATGAGCAAAATCTATGGCGTCATGGGAACTCTGGCAGTTGGCGTCGCGGTTTGGGCCGGCGCGGCCATCGCCCAGAGCGAAAATCAGAATCACGAGACCATTGGTCAGCACTTCCAGTTCATGGCAAGCAATCTGCCGCCGCCCTTTGCCACGCCGGCCGATGCAGAGCGCTCCAAAAAGGCGCAGGACCCGGATCTGGGCAAGCTGCAGCTGCCGCCCGGGTTCCACGCCAATCTCTTTGCCCAAGGGTTGACCGATGCCCGCTGGCTGCAGATGACGCCCAATGGCGATGTGCTTCTGGCCGAATCGGAGGCCGGCAAGATCACGCTGCTGCGCGATGCGGATGGTGACGGCAAGGCTGAGGTCAAGGAAACCTTTGCCGACGGCTTTCAGCGTCCTCACGGCATGGCTTTCGCCAATGGCAAATTCTATGTCGCCGATGCGCTCGGCATCTACAGCTTCCCCTATAAGCCCGGCGATACGAAGGTTTCGGGCCCGCGCACGCAAGTCACCGAAAAAGGCGCGTTCGGCGCACTCGGCGGCCATTGGACACGCAATCTCGCAGCCGACAGCAAGGGCAACATCTATGTTGCGATCGGCAGTGCCGAGAATATCGCCGACACGGACCCGCCGCATCGCGCCGCCGTCTCGATGGTGCAGGGCGACAAGCTCGTGCAATACGCCACCGGCTTGCGCAATCCGGTCGGCATCACATTCTATCCGGGTACGGACGATCTTTATGTGGTCGTGAACGAGCGCGACGGCGAGGGTGACGAATTGGTCCCCGATTACCTGACGCATGTGCAGAAGGGTGCATTCTATGGCTGGCCCTATGCCTATCTCGGTCAGCATGAGGAACCGTCGCTCAAGGGCAAGCGCCCTGATCTCGTTGCCAAGGCGGTGGTCCCGGATGTCCTGTTCCGCTCGCACTCGGCACCGCTGGGGCTGTTGTTCTATACGGGCACCCAATTCCCCGAAAAATATCGCGGCGGCGCATTCGTGGCCCATCACGGTTCGTGGAACGCATCGAACCCGCGCGGCTATAAGCTGGTTTATGTGCCGTTCACCAACAAACATCCCGCAGGCGGGTACGAGAATTTCGCGCTCGGCTTCTGGACGACGGGTCAGGCTCCGGCCGGCGTCATGGGCCGCCCGGTGGGCCTCGCCCAAGCCAAGGATGGCAGCCTGCTGGTAGCCGATGACGTCGGCAACGCGGTGTGGCGGATTTCCTATACCGGGAAATAAATTCCCGCTCGACCAATCGGACGGCGCCTCGAAATCTCGGGGCGCCGTTCGCGTTTCAGCCATGACGCGGCGAGATCGGGTTTCACCAGCGAAGACTGGTGGAGCTGAGCGGGATCGAACCGCTGACCTCCTCATTGCGAACGAGGCGCTCTCCCAACTGAGCTACAGCCCCAAAAGGGTTTCGCGCGGGCAAAGTCAGGCGCGAAGGGTGCGGTATCTAGGGAACGCCCTGCGCTTCTGTCAATGGCAACAGCGGCTAAGAGCCGCTTCCCCCGCCCGCGCCCGCCCGCTAAAAGGAAAACAGGTCTTGAGGGGATTGGGATGGTAGGCGCGGTCGCCGATGTGCTGCTGCTGATCTTGCAGCTTTATACCTATGTGATCATTGCGGCGGTCATTGCGAGCTGGCTGGTCGGGTTTGGCATCGTCAACAGCTACAACCCGATTGCGCGCAGCGTGTTGCGCGCCCTTTATGCCCTGACGGAACCCGTGTTCGGCTCTGTCCGGCGGATGCTGCCCGCTATGGGTGGACTCGATTTGTCCCCGCTGGTTGTCCTTATCATCATATTTTTCCTGCAACGGCTGATAATCAGGCTCTATTGAAACCTATGGGTGCTGTGCCGGCGCGCGATACGGCTTTTCGTTTTGCCGTCCGGCTGACCCCCAAAGGCGGGCGGGACGGCTTGGATGGCTGGGCGGAAGGGCCGGACGGGAAGCGATATTTGAAGGCACGCGTTGCGGCCCCGCCCGAGGACGGCAAGGCCAATGAGGCGCTGTTGCGGCTTCTGGCCAAGACCCTGGGAATCGCGAAATCGAAGGTTCGCATCGTGTCCGGCGCGGCATCGCGGGTGAAGATGATCGAAATCGAGGGCACCCCCGCTTTGCACACCGGGCTCGGCAGGCTGTCATGAGCGCACGCATCATCGACGGAAAAGCGGTCGCGGCGCGGCTGCGGGCCAAGGTTGCCGAGGAAGCGGCCCGGCTCAAAGCCGCCCATGGAGTCACACCCGGCCTGGCGACGGTGCTGGTGGGCGAGGATCCGGCGAGTGCCATCTATGTGGGCGCCAAGAACAAGGCCGCACAGGAGGTGGGTTTCCAGGCGCTCGACCGGCGGCACAAGGCGAGCCTTTCGCAGGATGCGCTGCTGGAGCAGGTTGCCGCGCTGAATGCCGATCCCGCCGTACACGGAATATTGGTGCAGATGCCGCTGCCGCCCGGCATCGATCCTGCGCGCATTATTGCGGCCATCGATCCGATGAAGGATGTGGACGGCCTCACGCCGATGAATATCGGGCGGCTCGCGATCGGCGAAAACGATTCCCGTCACGGGTTGATCGCCTGCACGCCTTCGGGGGCGATGATGCTGATCAAGGAAGCGATTGCGGATTCGCTTGCGGGCAAGGAGGCGCTGATGCTGGGACGATCCAATCAGGTCGGCAAGCCGATGGCGCAGCTGCTGCTGCAGGAGAATTGCACCGTCACGATTGCGCATTCCAAGACTCATGACCTGCCGGGCCTGTGCCGCCGGGCCGATATTCTGGTGGCGGCAGTCGGACGCGCCGAGATGGTGCGTGGGGATTGGATCAAGCCGGGCGCAGTGGTGATCGATGTCGGGGTGAACCGCAAATCGCTCGCCGGCGGCAAGACCAAGCTTGTGGGCGATGTGGCCTATGCCGAAGCGGTTGAAATCGCGGGGGCCATCACGCCGGTACCTGGCGGGGTCGGGCCGATGACCATTGCCTGTTTGATGCGCAATACGCTGATCGCAGCCTTCATGCAGGCGGGCCTGCCCCAGCCGGTTATTTGAACAAATCAGTGCAGGCGCTTGGCGAGGTCGGCCGCTAGCATGTCCGGCGAAGTGTCGAGCGAATAATTCGCGATGAATTTTCCGTTCGGATCCATCAAATACACCACGCCCGAATGATCGACAGTGTATTCGCCGCCATTCTCGGCCGGGTGTTCGCGATAATAAACGCGGTATTCCTTGGCGACCTTGGCGATGTCGTCCGCAGTGCCGGTCAGTCCGACGAAGCGCGTCCCAAATGAAGCGAGATAGGATTTCATTTTCTCCGGCGTATCGCGTTTGGGATCGACGGTAATGAAGAGGGGGACGATTCTGTCCGCGCGCGGGCCCAGTCTGTCGAGTGCGGCGGCCATGACCGCAAGGGTGGCCGGGCAGACATCCGGACAATAGGTGTAGCCGAAGAACACCAGCGTGTATTTGCCTGCGAAATCCTTCTCCGTACGGAGCATGTTGTTCTGATCGGTTAGGGCGAACGGTCCGCCCAATGTCACCACTTCACCGGTGGAGACGCTTTCCACGGCATTGTGGCTGCGCAAATCGCCGAGATACCACAGAAGGCCCGCGGCCACGAAAGCCACCAGCACGAGATAAGGGATGAGTGCGAGCCGACGATTCATGCCCGCGTTATCGGTCATTCTCCCAATTGCAGCAACATGCCACGCTCGCGCGCCTGGCCATGGAAGATCAAAAATCCGGCAACACCGGCGGCAAGCCAGATCACGTTCAAGCCTGCTGCAATAGCGAGATAATCCATGCGGACCACGTGCTCGATGAGGACCGCGCGCATG
>DATARE010000585.1:0-1866 GCA_036264295.1 Micropepsaceae bacterium
CGGCGTTCATCGCGAATTCTCTCATATTCCTCCTTATCGGCGTGACCGTCGCCGGAATTCCCTTCGCCGGACTTGGTGCGACTGCGCTCGCGGTCATTGTGGTGCTCGTCCTTTTGGGGCGGGCGCTCACGGTCTATCCGCTGTGTCTTCTGTTCGTAAGATCGCGCTGGGCGATCCCCCTCCCTGCGCAGCACATTCTGTGGTGGGGGGGATTGCGAGGTGCATTGGCTCTCGCTTTGGCGTTGGCGCTTCCAAGCTCGCTTCCCTTCCGGATCGAAATCGTCATCGCCACGTTTGGCGTGGTGGCTTTTTCGGTCGTGGTGCAGGGGCTGACCATGTCGCCATTCCTGAGGATTTTGGGTTTAGGGCCGGTCCGCTCCTGATTGTCGCAAAATGTGCGTTCTCGCCGAAAACGACAGACCTTGGCATCAACCGTCCGCGATCGCCTCCAAGCAACATTCGCGCGCCAAATGCCTTGTGATACAAACCGTATTCTCGGATAGAGGCGGCGCTACGATGCCCCACAAGGAGCCTGCGATGTTCAAGAAATCTTTGCTGTGCGGTGCGGCGCTGGCCGCGTCTGTTGCACTTTGCATCGCCGCAGGCGCAGGAGCTGTGGAAAATGGCATTCCCAACTTCGCCTCCACCGATTCCGGCTGGCTGCTGAACGGCGGCATCGATTTCCGCCCGATCCCGGGAAAGCTCGCGCCGGTCAGTTTCGACCCTGCCTACCCGCAAGTCGGGCAAGGCAATCAGCGCGGCGTCATGGAACGGATGTCGGATGCCGAGAACGCCAATCTGAAGCCTTGGGCGAAAGAATTGATGCGGAAGTACAATCAGGATGTGCTGAACGGCCACCGCGCTTTCTCGTCGCAATCGCGCTGCTGGCCGGGCGGCACGCCGGGGCAATTACTGTTCCCGGCCGAGCCCATCTACTTCATCCAGACGCCGAAAGAGGTCTGGATCATTTGGCAGCGGCAGCAAGAGGTGCGCCGCATCTATTTGAACGTGCCGCATTCGCGCAATCCGAAGCCGTCCTGGTTCGGCGAATCCGTCGGCCATTACGAGAATGGCGAGCTAGTGATCGACACCATCGGTTTCCTTGATCGGCATGAATTCGACTTCGTGGACAATTGGCGCACGCCCCACACCAAGGACCTGCACGTGGTGGAACGCTGGAAGCTCATCAATGACGGTAAGGGAATCGAGGCGAGTGTCACTGTGGATGACCCCGGCACGTTCAATGCGCCCTGGTCCGGCACCGCCAGATGGCAGAAAGTCGATCGCGGCACGATGCTCGAATCGATCTGCGCCGAGAACAATGTGGCGTTCGAGAAATATTTTGGGCTGATGGAATATCCGATGCCCGAGGCCAAGGCGCCCGACTTCTGACCGTTTACTTCCGGCAGTTGTACTGCCGCGACGGCTGATTTCCGTTCTTATCGAGATCGGTTCCCTGCGCATTGATCAGCGACACCGATTGTTCGAATTGAAGGGCGGGAAAATCCCCCGGAGCGGCGTCGGATTCGGTGATGTAAAGGCGGTGATCGGCCATGTAGACCGACGCCCGATGCTGCCGGCCGTTCGCCTTGAAAATATTAAGCTGCCGCCCCGGCATTCCCGGATCGTATTCCGCCTTCGCCTCGAAACGAACTTCACCCAACTCGCGCAGCGGGATCGTCGCAGCGAAGACCAGGTTCTCGTCCACGGCGGGTCCATTGGTGAAATCGGCAACGATAACGCTCAACATGTCCGCGCCCTGTTGCGTGTAAAACTGCCGCGCCGGAACGCTCCTGGTGGCCACCGTGTAGGTTAGGTCGCGGATCATTGGCGCATGCGGGAAAATGGCGGCGACCCGGTATGGAC
>DATARE010000593.1:0-2163 GCA_036264295.1 Micropepsaceae bacterium
CTGAACCGGGTGTATCTGAACATCGGCTTGTTCAGCGAGGAATGGCTGCGACATTTCAATCCGGTGGTGGGCGGCAAGACAATCAGCCCAATTCCGATTGCCAGCGCGCAAAAGAACTCCAGCTATTGGCAGGCCACCGAACAGGGCACACCGGATACCGCTCTGTTCTTCCTGAAATCGACCGTGCCGGACCTGCTCAAAGAAGCACCGGGTGGTGACAAATTCCTGACCGACAGCCCGGCCGTGATCGATCGCGGCAAGACGGTGTTCGCCGAAACCTGCGCGAGGTGCCATTCCAGCAAAGGGCCTGAGGTGCCGGCAGACCGCTCAATCGCGAACTGCATTGGTCCGAATTATCTGGAGTGCTTCAAACGCTATTGGGCGTACACCCAGACCGCCGACTACAAGAAACAAATGAACGCCATTGTGCATGCGCCCGATTTCCTCGATGGCAATTACCTTTCCACCGATGCGCGCATTCCGGTGACGTTGCTGCGAACCAATGCGTGCAGTCCGCTGGCGACCAATGGCATCCGCGACAACATCTGGGACAATTTTACTTCCGATTCCTACAAGAACCTGCCGTCTGTCGGCACAGTGACGGTCTATGATCCGTATACTGGCGAAAAGACGCCGTACAAGATGCCGGCGGGCGGCCGGGGCTATACGCGGCCGCCTTCACTCATCGCGCTGTGGTCGAGCGCACCTTTCCTGCTGAACAACAGCGTGGGTCCGTTCAATCAGGACCCTTCCGTCGAGGGGCGGATGCGCGCATTCGATGCGTCCATCGAACAAATGCTGTGGCCCGAAAAACGCGAGCATGACAGCGTCTTGGCCGACAAGATCCCCGGCCGCATCGATCGCACGACGGCGCGCAGCTATGTCTATCTTCCGGTCGGGTATTTGCCCGACTTGCTGCAGCCGCTGGCAAATTCTTTCGCCACGAATGGCAGTCTGTTGATCGGCCCCATTCCACAAGGCACACCCATCGGATTGCTGGCCAACACCAAGCTGCGGGCGGAACCTGGCGATTCCGTACCCGAGCATGCGGCGAACTTGGCCAAATTGACCGGAGCGATGGTCCTGAATGCCGGCGCATTGGCGAGCGCCAATCAGACAAGCGACGACGAATTGCGGCAGAAGCTTTCGGGTCTGCGCGAGCCATTCATGGCGCTCAGCAAATGTCCGGATTTCGTGGTCAATCGCGGCCATTATTTCGGCTCAGCCATGTTCAATCAGCAGGATGGGCTTTCCGGCGACGAAAAGGCGTTCGGCACGGAACCCGAACTGAACGACAATGACAAGCGTGCGCTGATCGCGTTCCTCAAGACCTTCTGAGCCTATCTGGCGATATGAGCAGCGGCGGCGATCTGGAGTGCGACTATATCGTCGTCGGCTCCGGCGCCGGTGGCGGCACGGCGGCAGCACGCCTCGCCGAAAACGGCATGCATGTGGTCGTGCTCGAGGCGGGAAGCGATTGCCGCGCCGTCCAGGGGCAGCAGCTGCCTGAAGATTACGATATTCCCGCCTTTCATCCGCTCGCGACCGAGAACCCGGCGATGCGGTGGGATTTCTTCGTCAATCATTATCCGGACGCGGCGCGCCAGAAGCGCGATTCCAAATGCGGCGCAGACGGCGTGTTCTATCCCCGCGCGGGCACGCTGGGCGGCTGCACCGCGCATAATGCGATGATCTTTATCGCGCCTCACGATTCGGATTGGAACGGCATTGCCGCGCTGACCGGCGACGCAAGCTGGCGCGCCAAGAAGATGCGGCGCTATTTCCGCCGGGTGGAGAATTGCCATCATCACCCGCTGTGGCGGGCGCTGGCTTGGCTTGGCATCGATCCCACCGGCCATGGCTGGAAGGGCTGGTTGCAGACGGAGATGGCCCTTCCCCGTAGCGTATTCCGCGACGATACGCTCAGCCATTTCGTGCGTCATTGCGCCTGGGACGCGGTTTCGCGCGCGCCCAAGCCGCTGCGCGCCCTGTGGCGGCTGATCCGGGGCGAGGCC
Organism: Micropepsaceae bacterium; assembly: GCA_036264295.1. Classification (GTDB taxonomy): domain Bacteria; phylum Pseudomonadota; class Alphaproteobacteria; order Micropepsales; family Micropepsaceae; genus CAIYRG01. The sequence goes on from DATARE010000593.1 coordinate 2,016, forward strand.
GATCCCAACAACCGGCGGGTCCAGCGCGGGAGCTTCGAGGGTGTGTGCTATACGCCGCTCGCGACGCGAAGCCACCACCGGATGGGAACGCGCGAAAGGCTGCTGGACGTGGCAGCGCGGCATCCCGACAAACTGCGCATCGAAACGG
>DATARE010000599.1:0-8467 GCA_036264295.1 Micropepsaceae bacterium
ATCGCGACCGGCGGCTCGAGCGGCAATGTCAACTTCCGCCGCATGTTCGATCCCCGCCTGACCGAGGAATATTGCGGCGCCGCCGGACAACCGTGGTCGACCCAGGATGCCAGCGGCGAGCTTGCCGGCATGGCAATCGGCGCCTCGCTGTGGGGCGCGGCCAATCAGACGTTGGAGATCGGCGACAATCTCACCAAACCCGGCAAGATAGGCTGCCAATATGGCTATGTGAATCTCACCTGGATGCCGGGCAGCCGCGTGTTCGACAAAGCCGGCGCATCGGGCTTGCGCGTCACTGATTGGCAGAACGCCATCTGCGTCAACATGCTGGGCCAACGCTTTTATGACGAGACTGGCGGGCAATATCCCGGCAACCGCTACAACACGGTACAGCCCTATTATCCGGTGAACCCGAAGAACGCCAAGACCGTGAAGTTCAATCCGCCCAATTGGATTCCCGCCGCACTCGCCGGTATCGGTGACGGCAAGAATGGCGGCGGTCCCATTTGGGCAATTTTCGATGCCGATGCCGTGGCGCGTGAGAAATGGACGACGGAGCCGCCTTGGGTTGACGTAAAGAATGGTTTCTTCTTCAGCGCCGACACGGTTGGCGGTCTCGCGTCGAAGATCCAGATGAAATATCAGCGTGTGGCAATGCCGCCGGCCAATCTGGAAGCCACAGTCGCGCGCTACAACTCTTTTGTCGATGGCGGCGCTGACGAGGATTTCGGCAAGCCGAAGCCGCTCTACAAAATCGCCAAGCCGCCATTCTTCGCCGGCTGGTCAACACCCGTCGTGCACGACACGCGAGCAGGCTTGCGCATCAATGCAAGATGTCAGGTCGTCGATATGAATGGAGAGGTGATTCCAAATCTGTATAGCGGCGGCGAAACGGCGGGTGGATTTTCCATGCACGGGCTCGCACGCTGTCTGTGCCAGGGCTATATCGCCGGGCATGGTGCGCATGCGGAGAAGCCGGCGGCGTAGCCGCCGGCCCATCCAATTCACCAGAACTGCGGCACCATGTAATAGGTGCCTACCGCGAGTGCGGCGACCACAAAAACGACCGTCAGCCATACTGTTTTCTTGCTACCCATCTTGCCGCCAAAACTGCGGTCCTTGTCGGCATAGGTGTCGTGAATCTCAGGCATATCGACCTCCACGCGCGCATTGCGCGCTTCCAAATGCATCATTTAGACAATGCGACGACGGAGCTAAGGTTCCGGGATTCGGCGGCTCACCGATATCGCTTGTTGAACTTGGCCTTAGCTGTATAGAGTGCTGCCGTCGCTATCTTTTCGAGGGGAATTGGATGGCGAAGATCCTGTTGCCACGGGGCTTCGTCGATGTGTTTTGTTGGTTTCCGCGTCCTCTCCTCTAATCCCAAATCCCGAGTTTCTCGGCCATTGCACAGTCGCATCGTGGGGGGCCCCCATGACGCCTGAATCGATGGACGATCCGGACCTTGTCGAGCTCTACGCCTATTGGAATGAGCGACGCGGGACGAGGGCGATGCCGTGCCGCGCCGATATCAGGCCAAGCGATGTGCGCGGGCTTCTTCCCCACATATTCATCGCGGATATATTCGAGCCGCTGAGCATCAAATTCCGCCTGGTCGGATCGGCGATTTGCGCACGCTGGGGCATCAATCCGACTGGGCGCTGTCTCGACGAATTGGATCTGGACGGAGAACGCACGCGGGTTCAGGAGCAATTCGGAAGCGTGGTGCGAACGGGCGAACCCCGATACGACATCGAAGAATTCGTCAACGACCACGGACGCTATCTGCATTACCGGCGGTTGCTTCTGCCGCTCTCCGATGATGGCAGCAAGCCCAACATGCTGCTCGGGATGCAGAAGGCCATCGGCATGGACGGCTACAAAGTCAAATTTCACCGCTGGGTGTGAAGGTCATTTTGTGGCCGGTTCCTCGCCATCGTAATAGCCGACAGGTTCGGGCCGTGTGAGAAACTTGATGGTGGCGGTCCTGAAATCGGCGTTTTTGATTCCGCCGGCTCCGGCGATCTTGCCGGAATCGGGATATTCCACGAGGTCCACCCCGCCGATGGTCGAAAACGCGAGATAACGCAATTCGGCTGATGAGGTGTTGACGATCTGATGCGGTTCAGCGCCCGCCGGTGACGCAATCAGAGATCCTGCGCGGATCGGCTGGCGCTCTTCCCCAATGCGAAGTTCGCCTTCGCCAGAAAGCACATAGAACATCTCGTGGATGACATGATGGCGGTGAAACGGATAAGCCCGCTTGCCTGCTGGAACCACGGTCAGGCTGCAACCGAGTCCCGTTGACCCGAGCATGGGACCCGCCCGGCCGACCTTGGCCACAAAAGAACCGCCATTGCCGACATCGGAAAGGGGAATATTGTCAAGCTGGATCACGCGCGTGTCAGTCATGGGAAGCTCCATCCGGTCGCGTTCAGAGTGCTAACGGGAAGCACCCGGACGGCGTTCCAGGCTGGCCAGCATGGCTTTGAGGAAGTCGGCAGCTTCGATGCCCGTCGCCACGCGGTGGTCGAAGGTCAGCGATAGCGGCAGCGTGCGCCGCACCGCGGGCTTGCCCTCATAGGCCACGACGCGCGGCTTGATGGTGCCTGCGCCGATGATCGCGACCTGCGGCGGCACCACGATCAAATTCGCAAAACGGCCAGCGCCCGAGGTGCCGAAATTCGACAGCGTGATGGTCGCGCCGCGCAACTCTTCAAGCGGAATTTCGCGTGCCGCCACAGCGCGCTTCAGATTGTTGAGGCCCCGGCGCAAATCGACATCGTCGCGCGAGGCCACATCGCGCATCACGGCCACGAACAATCCGTCGGCGGTGTTGATGGCCATGCCCACATCGATCTTCTCCACGATGCGCACGCTTTTGTCCGCGCTGTTGTACCAGGCGTTCAGGATCGGCGAGACGCGGCAACCCGCAACGATGGCCCGGATCAACGCCACCGTCACGTCGCCGCCTTCGATCCAATCCTCGACATCGGCCTCGTCGTGAACCGAAGCCGGCACGATCTCGGCGTGCGATTGCTCCATCTTCTGTGCCATGGCGCGGCGCACGCCGTGCAACGGCACTCCGGGTCCGGCGCCCGACATATCGCTGGCGTGACGGGTGATGTCCTCGGCGGTAATGACCCCGTTGGGACCGCTGGGCTCCACGGCGGCCAAATCGACGCCCAATTTCCGTGCAAGCGCGCGCACGGCGGGCATCGCGCGCACCGTGGCTGCAGGTGCGGGCGGCCGTTGGAGCGAATCCGGTTTCGCCGGTTCCTCGGCGGGAACCGAACCGACGACGGTGCCGCGGTCCTCATGCACATTCGCCGCGTCGAAATCGATCAGCTTGGCGCCGATCTGCACAATATCGCCGGCCGCGGCATGCAGCGCCGCCACCGTGCCCGCATAGGGCGAGGGCACTTCCACCACCGCCTTGTCCGTTTCGACCGACACCAATGGCTGATCGACCACGACACGATCGCCCGGCGAGACATGCCAGGTGACGATTTCCGCTTCGCTCAGCCCTTCGCCCAAATCGGGAAGATTGAACGTCTTCATTGGAATCTCACCGCGCGGCGCGCCGCCTCGACGATATCGCTTTCGCTCGGCATATAGGCTTTCTCCAGCCGCAGCAGCGGCACAACCGCATCGGGCGCCGTCACGCGTTCTATGGGCGCCTGCAGCGACAGCAATCCGCGTTCGCCGACCCGCGCCGCAATTTCCGCGCCGACGCCGCAATTGCGCGGCGCCTCATGCACGATGACCAGACGGCCGGTCTTTTCCACCGAGCCGAGAATGGTTTCGAAATCGAGCGGACTGATGGTCGCAAGATCGACGACTTCGGCCGAAATGCCCTCGGCTTCCAACGCCGCCGCCGCGGCCAATGTTTCCTTCACCACCGCGCCCCAGGTGACCAGCGTTACGTCGGTGCCTTCGCGCAGCACGAAGCAAACATCGAGCGGCAGGGCCTCGCCATTGTCTTCGACCTCTTCCTTGCCCGCGCGGTAAAGCCGCGTCGGCTCGAAAAACATCACCGGATCGGGATCGGCGATGGCTGACAACAAGAGACCGTAAGCCCGCGCCGGCGAAGACGGGATCACCACGCGGATGCCGGGAATATGCGCGAACAGCGCCTCGGTGCTTTCGGAATGGTGCTCGGGCGCGTGAATACCTGCGCCCATCGGCGCGCGGAACACCAGCGGACAGCTGAGCCGTCCGCGCGTGCGGTTGCGCAGCCGGCCCGCATGATTGATGACCTGATCCAGCGCCGGATAGATGAAGCCCAGGAATTGGAATTCGGCGACGGGACGCAAGCCTTGCGCCGCCATCCCCACGGCCATGCCGCCGAGCACGGTTTCGGCCAAAGGCGTGTCCATCACCCGGTCTTCACCGAAGCGCTGCTGCAGCCCTTCGGTGGCGCGGAAGACGCCGCCATTGGCGCCCACATCTTCGCCCAGCACGACCACGCGCGGATCGTCGGCCATGCTGCGCGCGAGCGCCATGGTGATGGCTCCGACCATAGTGATTTCTGCCATCTCAGCGCCTCGCCATTTTATCGCGCTGCCATTCCAGAGACGCCGGCAGCGTTTCGAACAGATGATCGAACATCGATTCCGGGCGCGGCGGCGGAATGGCAAGATATTCAGCCACCGCCTGATCCACTTTCTGGCGGCATTCCGCGATCAGCTGTTCCTCATCGGCTTTGGTCCACCAATCCTGGTTCGCAAGATAGGTCCGCAGACGCGCGAGCGGATCGAGCTTCCACGCCGCGCTCACCAATTCGCCGCGGCGATAGCGCGAGGCATCGTCCGCCGTGGTGTGGTCGCCCATGCGATAGGTCAGCGCTTCGATGACGCTGGCGCCATCGCCGTTGCGGGCGCGCGCCATGGCCTCATCCATCGCCGCACGCACCGCGATCACGTCATTGCCGTCCACCTGAATGGCTGGGACGCCGCCCGCGATGCCTTTTTGCGCCAGCGTCTCGCAGGCGGTCTGTTGTTCGCGCGGCATCGAGATCGCCCAGTGATTGTTGATCACGAGAAAAACCACCGGCAGCCGCCAAACACCGGCGAGATTGACCGATTCATAGAAATCGCCTTTGGAGCTGGCGCCATCTCCGAGCGCGCACACCGCGACCCGTCTCTCGTGCCGCAGCTTGAACGCGGTCGCCACTCCCACGGCATGGGGCGCGTGTCCCGCAATCGTCACGGCAACGGGAAAATCCTCCCGCGGTCCGGAATAGTCCGACCCGCGTTCATCACCGCCCCAGAATTGCAGCAGTTCCGTCAATGTCACCCCGCGCCAGATTTGGGCCGCCTGCTCGCGATAGGTGATGAACATCACATCTTCGGGCAGCATGGCGCTGGCATAGCCAACGCCAACGGCCTCCTGACCGGCGCAAGACGGATAGGTGCCGAGCTGACCCGTGCGTTGCAGCGCGATGGACTTGGCATCGAAAATGCGCGTCAGCGTCATGGCGCGGTACAGCGCAATCATCGTGCCGGCGTCACGCGCGAAACCCGGCGGATTGCCGATCAGCGCCCCTGTCGTATCCAGGCATTGCCGGTGCCGGATCTGGAACTCGGCCACGACCCGCTCGATGCCCGTCGACAGCCGGTCTGGATACATTTCACTCCCGTCGGACAATGTTTTCATTTTCTTTTGCATCCCGGGTCAACACGAAAACCATTAGCCATGCTTACGGTTCCCTCGATGAGAGAAAAGACAATTCAGCTTGAAACGGCGCGGCGATGCGACAACGCTACATTGACTTTGGAACCGGGCGGACGATGCAATGACTCGGCGATGAAGCGTCCGGTTTCGGCCAGCAGGTCGAGATTCACGCCGGTTTCGATTCCCATGCCGTTCAGCATGTAGAGCACATCCTCGCTCGCCACATTGCCGGCGGCGCCCGGTGCGTAAGGACAGCCGCCGAGCCCCGCAACCGAGGAATCGACAATCGCAATTCCCATCTCCAGCGCCGCCAGAATATTCGCAAGCGCCTGGCCATAGGTGTCGTGGAAGTGAACGCCGAGCTTCTCCCGTGGCACGCGCGCACTGACGGTGGCAATCAGGTCTTGCGTTTTGCCCGGCGTGCCTACTCCGATGGTGTCGCCGAGCGAAATTTCATGGCAGCCCAAACCGAGCAGCCGTTCGGCCACATCGGCCACGCGTGCCGGCGCGACCTCGCCTTCATAAGGGCAGCCAAGCACGCAGGAAATGTAACCGCGCACCTTGACATTGTGTGCCGCTGCCGCGGCGCAAACGGGTGCGAAGCGTTCGAGACTTTCCGCGATCGAGCAATTGATGTTTTTTTGCGCAAACGTTTCGGACGCCGCCGTGAAGATGGCGATTTCGTTCGCGCCTGCCGCCACTGCGGCTTCGAAACCTTTGAGGTTGGGCACCAGAACCGGATAGCTCACGCCTGGCGCACGCCGGATGCGCGCGAGCACGTCCGCCGTATCGGCCATTTGCGGCACCCATTTGGGCGACACGAAGCTGCCGGCCTCGATCACGCGAAGACCAGTTGCGCTCAAGCGGTCGATCAGTTCGATTTTGACCGCGGCCGGCAGATTGGCGGATTCATTCTGCAGCCCGTCGCGGGGCCCGACTTCCACCATCTTCACCGATTTTGGAGCACGCATTTCCTATCCATCCATCCGGTAGGACCAACGTATCCGATATGAGACCCTAAGATATCACCATTGAACCGCGAATTTCCGGCTGTTCTTCCTTGTGTACAGGGATATTGCGAGTGAAAATCACGAAAATGTCTCCAAATTGAGTGAAACTCACCATGACCAACCTGGACAGCTTTGACCTCAAAATTCTCACTGCCTTACAGGAGGATTCTCGGATCAGCATGATCGATCTCGCCGAACGGGTTGGGCTGTCGCCCACGCCTTGCACCCGCCGGATAAAGCGTCTCGAGAGCGAGGGCTATATCGACCGCTATGTCACCCTGCTTAATCCGGAGAAGCTCGGCGCCGGTCTGAGCGCTTTTGTGAACATCCGATTGCGCAGCCAAACGCGGGATGCTTTTGACAAATTCGATTCCGAAATTGCACAGATGCCGGAGGTCGTGGGTTGTTACCTTCTCGCCGGAAATTTCGATTACATGCTGCAGGTTCGCGTCGCCGATGTTGATGCCTTTCGAGAATTCATGCGAAACCGTCTCACCGCGATGCAGGGCGTCACCGAAACGCAATCCAGCATCGTTCTTCAACAACTGAAGCACACCACGGCGGTTCCTCTCTCACGCAATCGTGCCTCCCGGCGTTAAGGCAAGGCTTCTCCTTACATCCGGAACACGCCGAATTTGGTCGGCGGGATCGGCGTGCTGGTCACAATGCCGAGACAGCGTCCCAGCACATCGCGTGTTTCCGTCGGCGCGATGATACCGTCATCCCACAGCCGCGCACTGGCATAATAGGCATGACCTTGAGCCGCATATTGTTTGCGGATGTCATCGGCGCGGGCGCGTTCTTCGGCATCCGGTTCGGTCTGTCCCGGCTCACGCTTGATGCGTGACAGCACTTGCGCCGCCTGCTCGCCGCCCATCACGGAAATGCGCGCGTTCGGCCACATGAACAGAAAGCGCGGACCATAGGCGCGCCCGCACATGGCGTAATTGCCCGCACCGAAACTGCCGCCGATGATGATCGTGATTTTCGGTACGGCGGCGTTGGCCACCGCCATCACCATTTTGGCGCCATGCTTGGCGATGCCTTCGGCTTCGGCCTTGCGCCCGACCATGAACCCGCTGGTGTTCTGGAGGAAAATCAGCGGCACGCTGCGCTGGCAGCACAGTTCGATGAAATGGGTGGCCTTCAGCGCCGCTTCCGATAGCAGGATGCCGTTGTTGGCGATGATCCCCACCGCATGGCCGTGGATATGGGCGAAGCCGCAGACCAGCGTGGTGCCGTAAAGGGGTTTGAACTCGTCGAATTCGCTTGCGTCGACAATGCGCGCGATCACTTCGCGCACATCGTAGATCCAGCGCGGATCGGCCGGCACGATGCCGTGAATTTCCTTGGCATCGTAAAGCGGGGGTTTTGCTTCATTCGTCGTGCCCGGCGCCGGACCCAGATTGCGGATGATGCCGCGCACCTGGCGCATGGCATCGGCATCGTCCTTCGCCACGTGATCGACGACGCCCGAAAGCCGCGCGTGCGTATCGGCGCCGCCCAGATCTTCGGCGCTGACAGTTTCGCCGGTTGCGGCCTTCACCAGCGGCGGACCGGCGAGAAAGATCGTGCCCTGGCCTTTGACGATGATGCTCTCCTCGCACATCGCTGGGATATAGGCGCCGCCAGCGGTGCAGGAGCCGAGCACGGCGGCGACTTGTGGAATGCAGGCGGCGGACAATTGCGCCTGGTTGTAGAAGATGCGGCCGAAATGATCGCGGCCGGCAAAGACCTGATCCTGCAGCGGCAGAAAGGCGCCGCCCGAATCCACGAGATAA